>JAJDWM010000316.1 GCA_022825595.1 Bryobacterales bacterium
CGTCCAGCGCGCCGAGAATCGGGGGCTGGTGCCCTTTAGAGTTAGGCGCTGGGGCCCCGGTCCGTTCTGGGAGCTCGTGGAGACTTGTCAACGGCTGCCCCAATACAACGCGCGGCATGGGCACAGGAAACGGATCGGGGCCGCAGCGCTCAGCGGCTACGGGACTGCGGTTGGCAGCTGGCGGCTGAGCCGCCCGGCTAATCTCGATTCCGAGAATGGGAATCAGTCCATGCGATTCATCGCACCGGCTGCACTGGCTCGACTGCATCGTCCCCTGCGCCGCGTTTGGATTGCGGATTCAGAGGCAGGCAGGCACAAACTATCTGTATTTACGGGACGCGAGTCATTAGATGCGTCGGTAGATGCCGTCAAGTTCCGGCCCCTGCTCACCCGACGCACGGCCGCCGTCAGGTGCGACGCATCAAGACGCCCACCCGAAATGGACCGATGCCTCGGGCCGGTGGCCGTCACTGCCAACAGCTTGTGCGAATCTGCCTGGCAGGTGCACTGGCCAGATGCACGCACATATTCCCGGCGGACTAGCATCCCGCTCCTGTCCGAAGCAGATGGCGCGATTCTCCGTTAGCCCACCTGTGATGGGCCGAGGACTCCTTTAGTAAACGAGGCGCAACTAACCGGGCAGGACTCCGACACATGTTGTAGGGCGGCGATAATATGGGTGACATGGGACCGGAGACCGAGGACGCTCTTGCGGACTTTTGCCGCAACAGGCTGCGGCGCTCGCACCAAGGGGCCGGACTCTCTCCGTCCGGCGCTTGAGCCTCGGACTCGACGGTCCGCGGTGAGCGGGTAGGGGCGATTAGCTCGCCTGCCCGGACCACCGCTGTGCGTGCTCCGGAGCGTCGTTGAAGTCTGGCAATCAGGGCATCGTTGCAAGGGCATTGGCGCGGTCCGCCGTCGAAGCGCTCTCGGCCCAGCGGCTCCGCTCGTGTCTGGCGGCGGGCAGCATGGCTGCGGCCGTATTCACCGTCGCGAGCGTCTACGGTGTCGCAGCTACCGGAAGGGCCTATGTACTCGCCCAGATCGAGGGCGTCGGCTCCAATCTGGTGTACGCCTACTACGAGGCCGGGGGCAACGTGTCCGCCTCAGAAGCCGACTACATCAACCTCCGGGATGTGGCCGCGGTTCGGCAGCGCCTCGGAGGCCTGGCAAGGGCCGTGGCCGGCGTAACCAGTACTTGGGATTGGATCACCGTACAAGGCCGGCCAGTTCAAGTGCGCATACTAGGCTCGGACGAGTCGTACAGAGCAGTCCGCAACCTTGTCGTCCACCAAGGCCGATTCTTGGATCGTCTGGACGTCGAGTCGCGCGCCAAGGTCGCTCTGGTTACCGTCGAACTCTCGCGAAAGCTCTTCGGCCCCGGTCCGGCGCCCGTAGGACAGCACGTCGAGGTCCATGGCCTCCCATTCTTGCTCGTGGGGGTGTTCTCGGAAGGCGTCGAGACGTTTGGCCAGTCCGAGGTCTCAGACAACTCGATGCTCGTTCCCTACACTGTTCTGGCTTCTTTCCAGCCCGTCGAGCGCGTGGATCCGCTATATGTCTCGGTCCGGTCGCAAGATGAAGTTGGCCAAGCGGCCAGCATCCTTCGGGAGACGCTCGAGAGTCGGCACCGTCTCGGGTCCTTATATCGTGTTGAGACGATGAGTGGGGTCCTGTCGGCTGCAAGTCGCATCATGACCGCAATGACGGCGGCCATGGTTCTGATCGCATCGCTGACACTGGCAGTTAGCGGTGTGTTCATCATGAACATGATGCTCATGGCAGTTTCGGAGCGGACGGTCGAGATTGGAGTCCGGCGGTCCGTCGGTGCGACCACACGCGACATCGGAGTCCAGTTCGTCCTGGAAGCAGCCGTGGTCGCCGCCGCTGGCGGGATACTTGGGGGTGCCGCCGGAATTGCCGTTGCTCTGGCCGTGGCACACTCTTGGCCGGACCTGCCCGTGCATGTGCCGTTCGGCTGGACCGCCCTTACCCTTGCCTCGGCCGTTGTCCTGGGGGTCGGCTTCGGACTTCTGCCGGCATCTAGGGCGGCGGGCCTGGCTCCAGCGGAGGCTCTCAGGAATGAATAGCACCCTGCTATTGCTCGTTTTCTTCTCATCTGCGGTCGCGGGCCTCGGGGCCGACCCTGAGGGCCAATCGCGTTCCATCGGCCTAGGGGAAGCCATGCGCATCGCGATGGAAGGCTCCGTGGATGTGGAACTGGCACGGATTGAGGTGGGCCGCGCCCGAGCCGGCGTTGCGTCCGCCCGAGCCGAGCGCTCCGCCCGACTGCTGGCCGGATCGGGCCTCGGGGCGACCTCTGGCATTCCGCAGAGCGTTCTGGGTGCCGCTCCCTCGGTCGCCCACCTCACGGTCAGCCAGCCGCTGCTGGACGTTCAGCAGCCGCGGGCGAGCCGGCGCGCCCGCGAATCAGCCCGCGCATCCGAGCACCTTGCACAGTCGGCCGCCGAGCGATCCGCCTACGATGTGGGTGTTCGGTATCTCGAGTTCGAGCTCGCTTCCTTGGAGGAGCATCGGCGGCTCGCAGACGTGAGCCACTTCGCACAATTGGAGCGGATTGCGGAGGCGAGAGTCGAGGAAGGCATTGCCGTTCCCCTGACCTTGGCCGGCGCGCGGCTGGAGACGGCACGGGCTCGCGAGAGGCATGCGGCCGCCAGATCACGGGCCCGGCTGCTGGAGGCCG
Organism: Bryobacterales bacterium; assembly: GCA_022825595.1. GTDB lineage: Bacteria > Acidobacteriota > Terriglobia > Bryobacterales > UBA6623 > VXMF01. Next base: position 2,705 of record JAJDWM010000316.1, read on the forward strand.
AACTTGGGCACGCGCTCGCGATGGATCCGTCCGTTCGCCTCGTTCCCGCTGGGCTCGATGCGCAGTCTGCCGCGCGGTTGGAGGCCGCCGCCAGCAGCAAGGCTCGGGATCTAGACGCTCACCCCGAGGTGGCCGCTCTCGCTGCCCAGCTGACCGCCGCGCAGCTCCGAGTCGAAGAGGCCAGGGCCGAACGGCTGCCCAAGCTGGACATCGTGGCCCAGTACGCAGTCTTGGCACGCTTTAACAACTACGATGACTACTTCCGGCGCTTCCAGCGGCACAACTTGCAGGCCGGTGTTGCGGTGCGGGTGCCGCTCTTCGCCGGACGCACCGTAGCAGCGGCGGTGGCTAGGGCTCGGCTCGACGAGCGCGATGTTCTCGTCCGGCACAATGCCAAGCGCGCCGCGCTGGCCTTGGAGCGTCGGCGGTCGGACGAGGCATTGCAAGAGGCTGAGCGACGGAATCGGCTGGCGGCCCAAGAGCTCGAGTATGCTCGTGCCAGGCTTGACGTGGCGCTCGCCCAGTTCGACGAGGGACGAGTGGGCTTGGAGAGCGTGTTGCGGGACCGCGTGGCGGAGTCCGCCGCTTGGGGTGAGAGGATGGCAGCGCGCTTCGGCGTGGCAATCGCGAGGCTCGCAGCTGTCTATTCTTCAGGGAGGATAAGCGATGTTCTGGCGGACTGATCCCAGCGCGGGTGACCGCGTCGTACGGGCCACATCATGTTGGCTGCTCTTGGCGTTGGCCGGATGCTCCGAGTCTCTGCCGCCTCTTCCCGAAGTCAGCCTTGAAACGTTCGCGCCGGCTAACCAGTCCCGCGTCCGCAGTGCCTACGATCGCGCGAACGCGAATCCCCTCAGCCCCGCGGCCGTCGAAGGGCTTGGCAAGACGCTGTTTGCCCACGGTCGCCCGGAGTCGGCAGCCGCCTGCTTCGAGCGCTGTCTCGCGCTCGACCCGCAAGGCTTCGCCTGTGCCTACCTCTTGGGCGTAGCGCGGTCCGAGCAGGGCCTGCCTGTCGAGGCCCGGGCCGCGTTCGAGAAGGCCGAGGGGATTCAGTGGCGGGACATACCGACATCCGTCCGCCTCGTGGATCTGCTGGCACAGGCCGGCGAGCTGGAGCGGGCCCGGGAGATTCTGGAGCGCGTCCTCAGAATGGAGCCATCCAGCGCGGCCGCGAATTATCGCTTGGGCACGATGCTGCCGGACGATCCAGACCGAGCGATCCGCCACTTAGAGGCTGCCGTCCGGACCGCTCCCGGGTACCGGGATGCGCTCCGGTCGCTCGCTCTGGCGCTGCGGCAAGCTGGCCGCACGGCTGAGGCGGAGGAGGTCGATGCGCGGTTCGAACAGGCAGACCCCGCACCGCGCCGTTACTACCAAGATCCGCTAGTGGATGCACTGGAAGCCCTGCGGCCGGGCAGTCCCGAATCGGAACCCTCATTACCGGACGCCCAGTAGCGGCGGGGCACCTTCTGGCTGGGGCCGCCGGCTTGCCCGGCACGTATTCTCGGAGTTGTCACACATGGCAGTGCTTAGACGGATTGCCGTGGCATGCCCGGCGGGCCGTGCATTATGACCGAGTCGCGCCGTGGGCGGCCTTGAGGCTGAGGTCACTCAGGCCTCGGTCCAACATTGACGGCGACAACACGCAGCGTCATGCCGGATACTCCCACTACGCGCACGGGCTGGCCCACAACCACCGGCTCGGAGCTCGTGGCGCGCCAGAGTTCCGATCCTATCTTGACGAGGCCCGAGGGATCGATGGTCTCGTGTGCCCTTCCCACGGAGCCTACAAGCGATTCCACGCCTGTCGGCGGACCTGCCGAGTATGCGGAGCGCAGCATGGGGTACAGGACTGCATCCTTGGCCGCCCAGGCTCCGATTGCCACCCAACAGATCCAAGGCGGTAGTTCGAGCCATTGCGCGACTGGCCAAGCGAGTGCCCCTACGAGCACGAGGCCCGGGATCTGGAACAGCCAGTAGCGCCTCCACGTGCGCTCAGGCCGCGTCGCTGAGGGTCGACTGGAACGGGACAATCTCGGCACACCTCGGAATGGAAGTTCCAGGCCTACGTCATTCGGGCCGCCCAGTCTGCCCGTCGATCGTAGCCCGCACTGAATCCAGTCCGGGTCCGGTTCTGGAAGGGAAGGCACGTGCGTCGTTTGCGATCGATGCGACGCGCATCGCGCGAGCAGTTGCCCGCCTGGAGACGGGCGGTTCGCGCAACGTGCGACGCAAGAGCGGCGGAGTCCGCTGCCGATGGCTGCCCATGTGCCCGTAAGTAGCAGAAGCCCGGCCCGCCGCTTCCGGGACAACACTGTTTGCCGAGCATAGCCGGAGGATCGGTAGGTTCGGCTCGAGAGTGCTGTCGAGCACCCTCAAGGGGCTTCCCGCGCGTGGTACGTTCTAACCGTTCCCATGAAGTTCCGAGCCCCCCTCGCAGCATTGGCCGCAATCCTGCTCGCCGGCTGCGCGCCAGCGACCGACGATGTCTACCGTGCCCTGATTGTCGACGGCCAGAACAACCATCGCATCTGGCCCACGACCACACAGTATCTCAAGGGTTACTTGGAAGAGACGGGAATGTTCAGCGTCGACATAGCGACAACTCCGCCAGCCGGCGAGCCGATGGACAGCTTCCGGCCGCCGTTCTCCGAGTATGACTTGGTCGTCTCCAACTACAACGGTGACCCTTGGGGCGCCGAAGCGATGGCGGACTTCGAGAGCTTCGTGGCCGAGGGCGGGGGGTTCGTTTCCGTTCACGCCGCCAACAACGCCTTCCCTGAATGGACTGCTTACAACGAGATGATCGGCATCGGTGGCTGGGGAGATCGCACAGAGCGCCACGGGCCCTACCTGCGCCTGCGGGACGGCGCCTTCGTGCCAGACCACTCTCCCGGGATTGGGGGCAGCCACGGAGAGAGGCACGAATTCCCCATCGACATCCGGGACACGGATCACCCCATAACCCGGGGCCTGCCTACCCGCTGGATGCATGCCAACGACGAGCTCTACGACCGCCTCCGCGGCCCGGCCAAGAACGTCCGCGTGCTGGGCTCGGCCTACTCAACGGTCGAGTCTGGGGGGACGGGGAAGCACGAACCCATACTGATGGCAATACCCTACGGGCAAGGCCGCGTGTTCCACACTACCCTCGGGCATGCGCTTGTGTCCCAGCGCTGTACGGGCTTCATCGCGACCTTCCAGCGGGGCGCCGAGTGGGCGGTGACTGGTGAGGTCACCCAGCGCGTCCCGGAGGACTTCCCGACTGCGGACCAGGCCCGCGGTCGCCCCGAGCCCGAGTGACGGCTCCGGTGACCCTGCAATAGCCGGACAGGCACGCGCTGCCGTACAGTAGGGCCATGCGGGCCATTGCGCTGATACCGATCCTCCTGATTTCCTGCGCTCCAGCGAGCGTCACCCCGGAGGCCCAGCTGGAACTGGAGCGCGCGTTCGAAGAGTCCATGCGCGGTGCCGTACTGCAGGGGAACTTCACGGTCTTTCGCACCGACGGCGAGCCCGGCGAGGACACCGACACATCGGAGCCCGTGCGGCTCCGCCAGGAGACCTACCGGATCGAGAAGGTAGTGAAGCGGTCCGACAGTCTCTGGACGTTCCACGCACAGATTCAATTCGGGCAGACCGACGTGACGCTGCCCGTCCCCGTGCAGATGCACTGGGCCGGCGACACCCCCGTGGTCAGTGTCACAGACCTAGGCCTTCCCGGCATGGGCAAGTATACGGCGAGGGTCGCATTCTACCGGGACTCATACGCGGGAATGTGGTGGGGCTCAAGTCACGGCGGCAACATGTTCGGGACGATTGAGCCCGGCGAGGGCGAGTGAGGGCGACGCACGCCTGCCGGGCTGCTGAGTGGGCGGCCTGAAGGATCCTCGCGAGCCGCGCGGCCAGCCCTTCGTACCGGCAGCGGCGCTGTATCCTACAGGGACATGACACGAAGGGAACTCATGTCCGCCGCGATAGGGGCAGCAGCGGCGCTGCCGACCACCGGCCAGCAGCGGCGTCCGAACATCCTGTTCGCGATCGCCGATGACTGGGGCTGGCCCCACGCCGGGGCCTACGGCTGCGACTGGGTCAAGACGCCGGCTTTTGACAGGCTTGGCGCCGAGGGCGTTCTATTTGAGAACTGCTTCACATCGAACCCGAAATGCTCGCCTTGCCGAGCCAGCATCCTGACCGGGCGCAACACTTGGCAGCTCGAGGAAGCAGTCAACCACTTTGGGGTTTTCCCTGCAAAGTGGGCGGTATTCCCCGACCTGCTCGAGGGGGCCGGATACCACGTCGGCTACACGGGCAAGGGCTGGGGCCCGGGTGACTACACGGCAGGTGGCTTCGAGCGCAACCCCGTGGGCCCGGAGTACCGTAAGCACACCGCCAGGCCCGAGTTCCGTGCCATGTCGAACAACGACTATGCTCGCAACTTCGAGTACTTTCTGGAGAGCCGCGAGGCTGGCCAGCCATTCTGCTTCTGGTACGGCACGCACGAGCCGCACCGGGCATTTCAGGACGGCGCCGGAGCGATCCGGGGAAAGCGCCCTGAAGACGTGGACGTGCCCAAGTTCTATCCGGACGACGACACGATTCGGCGGGACCTCGCGGACTACGCCGTGGAGTCCGAGTGGTTCGACACCCATCTAGGCCGCATCCTTTCCAAGCTTGAGCAGATCGGCGAACTGGACAATACCCTAGTCATTGCAACCTCCGACCATGGAATGCCCTTCCCGAGGGTCAAGGGCCAGATCTACGAGTACGGCTTCCACCTCCCGCTGGCCGTCCGCTTCGGTGGGGGTCGTGCCGGCCGCGCCGTGAAGGACTTCATCAACGTCAGGGACATAGCACCGACCATCCTTGATATGGCGGGCCTGGAAGTGCCCGATTCGATGACCGGCAGGAGCTTTGCGGACATCCTGCGATCCGACGAGGAGGGTTGGATCGATGCCAGGCGCAACCGCATGCTCGTGGGAAAGGAGCGCCACGACCTGGGACGGCCCGACGATCAGGGCTATCCAGTGAGGGCGCTGCGCACGCCGGAGTACCTCTACGTACGGAACTACGAGTCCGACCGCTGGCCGGCGGGGAACCCGGAGACCGGCTACCGCAACTGCGACGCGAGCCCCACCAAGTCACGACTCCTGAGAGGATTCGACGAGTACTACAGGATGTCCTTCGGCAAGCGGCCCGCCGAGGAGTTGTACCGCGTCGACCGCGACGCGGATTGCGTGCAGAACCTCGCTTCCGACCCTGCCCATGCCGAGGCCAAGAAGGCGCTCCGGGCCGAGCTGCAGCGGCGTCTGGAGCAGGACGGTGACCCGCGGGCATTGGGCATGGCGTGGGTCTTCGACACCTACGAGTACACGGGCTCGCGCAGGCACTCCTACTCGAGCTGGCTCGAGAACAACGGTTCCTAGACTCGCGGGCCCATAGGGCCTCAGCCCTTATACTGGTCGCCAAGGCCCCGCTTGCGGCCTCGTGCCGCGTCGGTGCCGCCGTCTTGGCCTGTCCCGGCGTGCTCCTGCAGCCCGGCGGGATCCGTGCTACCCCCGGGAAGTCAGCAGATGAAGGAATTCCAAACCAAGGACATCCGCAACGTCGGCGTTGTCGGCCATGGCGACTGCGGAAAGACCACGCTCGTGGCCGCCATGCTGTTCACAGCGGGAGCGACCAACCGGCTCACGATGGTCGACGAGGGCAACACCATCACCGACCACGACGAGGAGGAGATTCAGCGCAAGGTCAGCATCTCCACGTCCCTGGCACACGCCCTGTGGAAACGAGCGAAGGTCAACCTTCTGGACACGCCGGGCTACAACATCTTCATCAACGAGGCCAAGTCCGCACTCTCGGCTGCTGATGCTGCTCTAGTCGTCGTCGATGCCGTCAACGGGGTCGAAATCCAGACAGAGAAGTGCTGGGCCTTCGCGACCGAATTCGGCCTTCCAAAGGTCGTCTTCGCTAACAAGATGCGCCGGGACCGGGCCTCTCTGACCCGTATCGCAGAGCAAGTCAGGGAAGTGTTCGGAGTCACGCCGGTGCAGATCCACATTCCGCTGGGACAGGAGGGATCCTTCCGCGGAGTCGTCGACCTGCTTTCTGAGAAGGCCTACGAGTACGAGCTCGGAGGCAGGGGAAAGGGTTTGGAAACCGAGATTCCCGAAGAGCTGGCCGATCAGGTTGAGGAGCTCCGCACGCTACTGGTCGAGGCGGTTGCGGAGACTGACGAGGATTTGATGGAGGAGTACTTCGAGGAAGGCACGCTGGATGCCGAGACGCTGGCCTCCGGCCTTCGCGCGGCCGTCGTCCAAGGGGAGGTCCTCCCGCTGCTTTGCGGATCCGCGGCGGACAACATCGCAACCGACCTGCTGCTGGACTTCTTGGTCGCCTCCACACCATCGCCAGCTGACCGAGGAGAGTTCGCGACGGAGGAGGGAACCATCGCGATCGAAGATGCCGGGCCTCTTGCGCTATGGGTCTGGAAGACGGCATCCGACGCGTTCTCGGGCCGGCTCAGCTACTTCCGGGTCGCGTCTGGCGTGCTGGCCAACGATGCCGTTGTGTACAACCACGATAAGCGCACGACGGAGAAGTTCGCGCGGATCAGCATTCCCCAGGGCAAGGCCAGTTCCCCCGTGCCGGCCATTCACGCTGGGGACCTCGGCGTGGTCGCGAAGCTGAAGGGATCCACCACTGGGGACAGCTTGGGAAGCAAGGATTCTCCGGTTGCTTTCCCCAAGGTCGAGCTGCCTCCACCGTCCATTGCCTACGCCATCCAGCCGAAGACCCGGCAGGACGAGGATCGCCTCGGAACAACGGTCGTTCGCGTGCTGGAGGAAGATCCCTCGCTGCAGTTCTATCGCGATCCCCAGACGCAGGAATTCCTGCTGGCGGGGAACGGACAGCAGCACATTGACATCGTCTGCAGCAAGCTCCGCAAGCGGTACAACGTCAACGTCGAGTTGCGGGCTCCGAAAGTGCCCTACCGCGAGACGATTCGCGGATCCGCAGACGTGCACGGCCGGCACAAGAAGCAGACTGGTGGACACGGGCAGTTCGGGGACTGCAAGATCAAGGTTTCGCCGCTTGAGCGCGGCGCTGATTTCGAGTTCGTCGACGAGATCTTCGGCGGTTCGATTCCCAAGACCTACATACCGGCGGTGGAGAAGGGCATCCGCGAGGCCGCGGCCCGAGGCTACCTCGCCGGCTACCCGGTGGTCGACTTCAGGGTGATCCTCTACGACGGGTCGCACCACGATGTAGACTCGTCCGAGCTTGCCTTCAAGCTAGCGGGCAGCAAGGCGTTCAAGCTGGCCATGGCAAAGGCCCGGCCGGCTCTGCTGGAGCCGGTCATGAAAGTCGAGGTGGTGGCTCCGATGGAGTTTGCGGGAGACCTGATGGGGGACCTCAACAGTCGCCGCGGAAGGATCCAGGGGATGGACATCAAGGGCGGCACGCAGGTCATCCGGGCGGACGTGCCAATGGCCGAGATGCTGACCTACGCCAACGACCTGACGTCCATGACCCAAGGACGCGGTTCCTTCTCAATGGAGCAGGACCACTACGATTTTGTTCCGGTACCGCTGGCCGAAAAGGTAATCGCCGCTGCGAAGCGGGGTGCCAAGGGCGGGGACGACGACTAGCGCGCGCCCTACCCTGCCGGGGCTCTTCCGCCCCCGTGGTCCACACGCATCAGCGGTTCAGGTGATAGGTTGCTGTCGCAGGGCCGCGGGTGAAGCCAGTGACCCTGAAACCGCGCGCGAACGCTGCGGGGAATTCTGCGCGGAGCCTGCCCCGCGCGGCAAGCGCCTCGGCCCGCGGCAGCCGCTCAATGCTGGACGGGATCTCGACCAACAGCGAGCCGCGGGCAGGTGGGGGCTGTAGGCCCAGCACGCGATCCGCAACCCGCCGACTCCGCAGGTGCCAGACGGCCACCAGGCGGTCTGTGGGCAAGCCCCCGTGCAGGTCGCTCGACGTGGTGCCGTAGAAGTTCGGCAGATACTCGTCCGCCACCGTTCCGAGCTTGGTCACGTTGAAGTGCGCATTGCGCGCGCGCAACGGGTCGAAGGTCCACTCGATCCGCTCCACGCCGGCTGCTAGGGCAGCCTCGCGCTGGGCGAGCTTGATCCGGTACCCGATGCCGTGCCCGTGCAGGCTGGGCCGCACTCCGACCATGTGGCTGTGCCAGTAGCGCGTCCCCGAGGCCTTGAGTCCTGCGAAGGCCAGTGAGAAGCCGACCATTTCGCCCTCTAGGAATGCTCCCAGGCAAGAGCCGCCCGTCCTAAGGAAGACCCCGAACAGGCGCGGCGGAACCTCGTCCGTCTCGTCAAAACCCCAGATCTCCCGCTGCAAGCCTACGGTCAGCTGCCACTCGTCAAGCGACTTGACCGCCCGGACCTCGAGCGAGCCTAGGACCGCTTTGCGCGCTGCCATAGTTCTTCCAGGCCGTCGATGTCGCAGTCCACTGTCGTGCGTCCTGACTTGGCCAGTTCGAGTTCGACGGCACGGAAACGCCTCCTAAACTTGGCGTTGGCGCGCTTGAGGGCCAGTTCTGCGTCGACGCCGCAGAAGCGCGCTACGTTTACGGCCATGAACAGCACGTCCCCAACTTCGTCCTCAATCCGCTCCTCGACACCGCTCTGACGAGCCTCAGAGAGCTCGTCGAACTCCTCCGCGAGCTTCGTGCCCAAATCCTCGAACTGCCGCCAGTCGAAGCCGCCCGCGGCGGCAGCCTTGCCGACCTGCTGGGCTTCCAGCGTCGCAGGCTGGTTCGATGGGATCCCACCGAGGAGGCCGCTTCCGTCGGTCGTCGGTTTCTCGTTGCGCTTGATCTCGTCCCAGCGCTGCTTCACGGCACCTGCGGTCTTCAGGGATTCCGACCCGAAGACGTGGGGGTGGCGCCGCACCAGTTTGGAACTGATGGCCTCCAATACCTCGCAGATGTCGAACAGTCCTTCGCTACGCGCGATCTCCGCCTGGAACACGATCTGCAACTGCAGGTCTCCAAGCTCCTCCACCAAGCCCTCCCAGTCGGAGCGGTCGATGGCGTCGATGACCTCGTAGGCCTCCTCGATCAAGTAACGCCGTAGTGACCGCAGTGTCTGCTCTCGGTCCCACGGGCAGCCCTGCGGGGAGCGCAGCTTGCGCATGATCTCGAGCAGTTCCCCGAACTGCCGCCGAGATTCCTCGATCGGGAAGTCCATGGTTATGTAACGCGCCGTGACCGCATCGCGCGGCAGCGAACGCGCTTGGCGGGATTGGTCCAAGCGCTCCAAGTTGCAGGGGCCGTGGCCACTGGCCCGAAGAACTGCGGTCGGGTCCTCCTAGGAAGACGCCTCCAGTGTATCCCTCCGTAGACGCTCAGTCGGCCTTCGTCCCCCAAAGACGACCGGCGGCGAGGGCTCGCCGACTCGGCGCGGTGCTTATCGGCGTTCGGGGCCCAAGTGGCTCCCATCGTGCCCTCTCTGGGTCGGCAAGGCGCGCTGGCCATGCGGTACTGGGCGGCGATCCTGGGAGCCCGTGGCGGTCCATTGCGTGTGCCCAGACGCCAAAGGGGGCCTCGCCCCCGCAACGGCCGGGCCGCGAGAGCCTCAGGCACTCCCGGTTCTGCGGCAGCTGGCTCGCCGAGTTCGCTTGAAGACGCTCGCCTTCGGAGACTTGGGCAATGGACTAGGGTAGGATTGCGGAGTGCAAGGGACGGCCGTGAGGACTCCGCGGGCAGAAGCTGCGACTGATAGGGCTGCGGCCGCCGCTTCGCGCCGGTCGAACTTGGTGTCAGAGCCCCGCAAGTCCTGCGATTCCGTGCCAATGACCGCCCGGGTGTCCATTGCCCTCGTTCTTGCCGTGTTCGTCGCGCTCCCCAATGCGGCGCATGCATCGGCAACAGGAAGTTGGGACGCTGTTCGAGAACTCCCGCCGGGCAAGCGTATCCGAGTCGTGCTTGCGTCCGACGGGCAGCCGCAGCGAGGAATCGTCGTGCAAGGACGGTTTGCATCCGCGACTGATGACCACATCGCACTGCTCGCGCGAAACGGCGGCACGAGGACATTCCCGGTGACGGAGGTCTATCAGGTACGCGTGCGAGTGCCGTTCATGAAGCGGAGGGTCGCTTGGCTGGTTGCGGGTCCGGTCGGGGGTCTCTTGACCGGCCTCGGATACTACCTGCAGGGCCCCGTGTACGCTGCGTTCACACTCGGGTGGTACTTCTGGGTTCCCTATGCCCTCCTGTCGCCTATTGGGCGCACCGCGCTGACCTACACGGCAGATGGGAAGTCGACTGGCTCGCAGCAGCCGCCGCCACCGCGCGGCGGAATGCCGGCTGCCCAAACCGCAGACAGGGACAGGGGCACGGACCGCCCGGTCCGGTAGGCAGCGGTCCCGACTAGCGGTTGCATCGTGACCAGCAGGGATCGGCAACGCAATCGCTTGGCTCCCCGGCGCAGCATCGAGACAAGACCGTTCTTGGTGGGTGTTCGCAGCCGAGATGTTGCCGCCGACGCTAGGGGCCCGGGCGATTCAGGTCGCGGATTCCAAGCCAGCGCCTTCTGTACGCCCGCCAACGCATGGCCGCAGCGGGGCTTCGTGGGCCAGCCCACTATTACCCCATGAGACCCAAGCGGCCGCGCGGGGACGCGCTCCCTGTGGTACCGTCAGTTCCGGCATGACTCCTGTATCGCGAATGCCCGTCGTGGTCGCCTTAGCGTTGCTCGTGGCTGGCTGCACCGCCCACACGCCTTCAACACCGCCCAACATCCTGTTCATCGCGATCGATGACCTCAACGACTGGGTAGGCCCCTTAGGCGGCCACCCGCAAGTCCAGACTCCGCAGATGGATCGCCTCGCCGCGCGCGGCACCACATTCCTCAACGCGCACACTCAGGCCCCCCTGTGCAATCCGGCGCGAACCAGCCTACTTACGGGTCGCCGCCCGACGACCACGGGCATCTATGGGCTTTCGCCTTGGTTCCGCGAGGTTGAAGCCCTCAGTTCCATCGAGACGCTTCCTCAGTTTCTGGAAAGAAACGGGTACGCCACGTATTCGACTGGAAAGATCTACCACGGCCGCTACGGCCGGGCGGACACCGACACCGAGTTTCAGTTCTTGGGCCCGGCAGCTGGCGTTGGCGCGCGCCCGGAGGAAAAGCTGGTCCAGACGCCGCAGAACCACCCGCTGATGGACTGGGGGACATTCCCCCACCGTGACGAGGAGAAGGGGGACTGGAAGGTCGCCAGCTGGGCTGTCGAACAGCTCGAGGGGCCGCTCAACGGTCCTCAAGAGCATCCCTTCTTCCTTGCTGCGGGGTTCTTCCTTCCGCACGTTCCCTGCTATGTCACCCAGGAGTGGTACGACATGTACCCCCTAGAGTCAGTCCAGTTGCCCGAGATCCGGCGCGACGACCGCGACGACACACCCCGCTTCAGCTGGTACCTTCACTGGAAGCTCCCGGAGCCTCGGCTCAAGTTTCTCGAAGATTCTGGGGAATGGCGGAACCTTGTGGCGTCCTACCTCGCCTCAGTCAGTTTCGTGGACAGCCAGGTCGGGCGCCTCTTAGACGCCTTGGACGCGAGCGGCCATGCCGAGAACACAATAGTCGTACTTTGGTCGGACCACGGCTGGCATCTGGGCGAGAAGCTGATCACTGGCAAGAATACGCTCTGGGATCGCTCCACGCGCGTCCCTCTAATGTTCGCCGGGCCGGGGGTCGCGGCGGGTGCCAATGTGACATCCCCGGCCGAACTGCTCGATATCTTCCCTACGCTTGCCGAACTCTCTGGCCTGGACTTGCCCGAAGGGCTTGAGGGCCACAGTCTTGCACCGCAGCTTGCGGATTCTGCCGCCCCGCGACAGTGGCCGGCCATCACCACCCACAATCCCGGCAATCACGGCGTGCGCACGGAACACTGGCGTTATATTCACCACGCCGACGGTTCCGAGGAACTGTACGACATGCGCATCGACCCGCAGGAGTTCGACAATCTCGCTGGGCGGGAGGAGCACGCGGAGGTCATAGCGGAGCACCGGCGCTACCTTCCCGCGGACGAGCAGGCCCACGCGCCGGGGAGCCGCTCGCGCGTGC
>JAJDWM010000182.1 GCA_022825595.1 Bryobacterales bacterium
ACGTTGAACGAGCGAGACCCCTTCACCGGGAAGCCCATTCCGCCGATGCCCGAGTCACCCCCGGAACTTTCCAACGTGCGGTTCGGGCACCCCATTCTGCTCTTCAACGGCAACGACCTCACCGGCTGGCGTCCGTACGAGTCCGACAAGATCAATGGCTGGAGCGCCGACAACGGAGTACTGGTCAACACCACGACCAAGACCGACTTCAGTGCCACCGGCGACCACGCCAATCTGCGAACGATAGCCGAGTTCGAGGACTTCTGGCTGCACATCGAGTTCTTGGTCGGGGAGAACCGTAACAGCGGGATCTACCTACGAGGGATGTACGAGGCTCAGGTGGTCGACCGTGACAGCCGAATGCAGGGCATCCAAGGTCCCGGAGCGATCTTCGGTCGGATAGCACCTTCGAAGAATGCCGGGAAACCGGGAGCGGAGTGGCAGACGTACGATCTCACTTTGGTCGACCGTCATGTGACGGTCGTCCTGAATGGTGTGAAGGTTATCGACAACGAGCCCATCATCGGACCGACAGCCGGAGCAATCTATACCGACCCATCTGCCCCCGGGCCAATCTATCTGCAGGGGGACCACACTGCCGTGCAGTACAGGAACATCTATCTGGCCCCTGTCTTGGGCGGGCCGTGAGACCTTAAGGACCAACCGGCAGGCGGCACGTCCGACCTAGGGCCTCGTCGCGAGAGCGAGCGCCCGGCGTCAGCGATTGCTAGTTCCGTCCGTCTACAGCGGCGTTGCACGGCGGGGGACACTTGGGTGGCGTGATCATCCAGCTCAGGGAATGGCCCGCAACTACCCAGACGCCGCCGATTGCTTGGAGGCCGGCGGTCCCTGCCTGCCCGGCGGCCGCCTGTGTAGAGCTTGTCCCGGAGGAATCCGGAGCGGAGAATCAGACTTCGGCTCGTACGCGGCGCTGCGGGCCTGCCGACTCACCCTCGCTGAATCCGCCCCCCGCTTACCCGTGCAACCACACCGCCCGGACGGTGCTCCTCTTGCCGACTGCACCTGATCCTTGCTGCCCGTAAAATGTGTTTGCCGATGCAAGTATGCAAATTGCGCGCCTGTCTGCGGAGGCCTGTAGGAGGTGCCCGCTGCCCTCGGAGGGGAGACCTTGACGATGACCGACGAACAGTTTGACGTGATCGTGGTCGGGAGCGGCCCTGGGGGAGGGATCGCGACCTATGCCCTCGCGATGGGCGGCCTCAAAGTGGGTCTGGTCGAGGCTGGTCCGCGCGTGCGGGCCGGCGTGGACTACAACGGGCACCACTGGCCGTATGAGTACCGGGACCGCCGTGCTCCCAACTTTTGGCGTGACAACTTTGTGCGGGACCACTTCACGCCTGTCGGTGACAGGCCAGGCCACGGCCAGATCCGAGCTTTGGGAGGGCGGTCCATCTGCTGGGCTGGGCACTCGCTGCGGTTTGGCCCGAAGGATTTCGAGAGCTGGCCAATCCCGTACGACGTAGTTGCGCCGTACTACTCCAAGGCAGAGCGTCTGATGGGAGTGTACGGCTATCACGACGGGCTCTCGAACATGCCCGACGGAGAGTTCCTCAAGCCCGTTCCAATGCGCTGCCCCGAGGAGCGGCTGCGCCTCGGCGTGGAGCGCCTCCGTGAACGCGGGGCGCGCATGGCCTTTGTGGCGCAGCGCAAGGCCATGCTTACGCAGCCTCCGGACAGGCCGGAGTGGAGGCACCGCCAGAAGTGCCACTACTGCGGACACTGCTCTGGCTGCGCCGTAGAGGCCAAGTACACGTCTGCCAACACCCCGATACCGCTGGCCGAAGAGACGGGAAACCTAACGGTAATCACCGAGACTATGGCAACGCGCTTACGGGTGTCGCCCGAGGGTGGCGAGGTCGTTGGCATTGAGTGCCGGACTGCCGACGGAGCCGTGCGCGAACTCGACGCAAAGGCGGTCGTGCTCTCATGCAGCGCCGTCGAGACCGCGCGCCTGCTGCTGATCTCGGGAGTCGCCAACAGCAGCGGTCACGTCGGCAGGAATCTGACCAGCCACTTCGGTGTGACTGTGAAGGGATTCTTCCCACAGGTGCTTGGCCGCGATGCATCCAACGACGATGGCACGAGCTACTACCATTCGCTGCTGACAGGCCTGTACTGGGACGAGCCGAGCTCGCAGTTCGAGGGAACGTATCAGGTCCAGTGCGGCGCAGGCGTCACGGCCCATCGACGCGCGGTCCGGACCGCTCCCGGATACGGGAAGGCGCTGAAGAAGCGGTTGCGCGAGTGGAATGTTGGGCATGCCGGTATGAACATGCAGGGGACGACGCTAATTTCCGACAACAAGTTCGTCGATCTCGACACATCGCGGAACGACGCCTACGGGATGCCGCTGCCTCGTATCCACCTGCACTATGACGACTCGGATCTCGCGATGGCACAGGACATGGTCGAGAAGTGCGAGGAGATCATCCGCGCTGGGGAAGGAGAAGTGATCGAGACTCCAGGCACGGTTCGGGTTGAAGACTTGGTCATTGACTTGAATCACTGGGTCGGCACGACGCGGATGGGGACAGACCCATCGACGTCAGTGGTGGACACGCAGGGGCGGACGCACGACTTACCGAACTTGTTCGTGGCCGATGCTTCGGTCTTCCCCGCCTATCCGGAGAAAAATCCGACCCTTACCAACATTGCCCTGTCGTGGCGGACGGCGGATGGCATTGTCGAACGGTTCCGCCGGGACGAGCTGGGGTAGACGGTGCCATGGAAAGACGGACAATCCTCAAACTGGCTGCGGCGGGCGTGCT
>JAJDWM010000327.1 GCA_022825595.1 Bryobacterales bacterium
GGTGATTTGCGCCTCTGCGATGGATGCGCCTAGCGGGTCGAGAATGACGCCTATGATCCGACCTCTATGTGCGTCATTCTGGGCGGCGATCGTACCGGCGCAAGCCGCCAACAGTAGAGCATGGCAAATGATCGTCAGGGCTCCACTTCTTCGGGTGCATGTTCGAACAGAACGGAAGGGGTGATGATCGTGCCGTCTCGACAAGGTTCGTAACACTACAGAACGCAGGTTGCTGTCAAATGATGTGTTCATGACGACCAATGTCGGATCATAACATAGTCTCCAATGTCGGTCAGATATGGTCCTCTATCGTCGAATACAGAGAAGAATATCGGCTAAATCGATTGCACTTGACCAATGATTGGCGCCGCAATGACCACAGCAGTTGTTCAACATATAAGACCTTGCAATTGCGTCGAGGTCAGCAGGGTCAATCTTGGGCTCACCGTCACTGGCATGCCTCTGATGCCTCTGGAACTGCTCCTTAAGCACCGATCGCAAGGAAGTCCCCTTCCCCGATGCCGTCGAGAGCGGAGTCTCGATGCGGTGCACCGGCGCGTTGACGGTCCGCAAGGCGAGGGGCCGGGAGCGGGAGACTGCACCTGCCGGTGGCGTGCCAGAATCCAAGGGGCGGCTCCGGGCCGCAGCCCTGTCCAGATCGAGATGGTCGGCCCGGTCGTTGGGGATCTGCTGCCCGTTGGGACCACAGTCGGCCGGACTCGACCAGCCCGCCGCAGGAACTCCATGGGGAGATCAAACCCTGCGCACAGGGACCGGGGATTCTCCCGAGCAGCTTGGTCATTCGGCGGTCGTCCGTGTCGATCTCAGGCACGCCGAACTGCGAGCGGTCCGCGCAGCGGGCCAGTCCGATGCCGGCGGACATCCCAGCGGCGGCCAGTGGGACCAGTGTGCGATCCATGCTGTTCATTCGGGCGTCCTGACCGCGAGCAGGTCAACGGACCGGGTAACCGCCCCCAGCCGCGACCGTCGCCGCGACACAGGCACCTTACGAATCGGGCCGTGTTCGGACAGGTCCGCGCGCTTCAAGAACAGACCGGCGATCCCGCAACTCCGTCACAGCCTAGACTGTCCAAAGGCGACGAGTGCTGCATCCGTGCCGCCTCCGGTAGCGATGACGACAAGCTGCCGCCCTGAGCGAGTCCGGTAGGTCATCGGATTCCCGTTGGTCGGGAATGGTGTCGCGCCACGCCAGAGTTCGACACCCGTCTCCTTGTCGAACGCATACAGGTACGGGGCACCGCCGCCGAGCATGACCAACCCACCCTTGGTCACCAGCGGACCGGAGTTGCCGAGCGTGCCCAGCCGCTCCGGCAAATCGACACCGGCAAGCAATGGGTGCATGCGGATCTCCTCGCTCCCTTCCCCGAATGGCACTTTCCAGGCGATCTCTCCTGCGTTCAGATCGATCGCCACCAAGTGCGCGTAGGGCGGCTTGGTGAGGGGAATTGGGCCAAGCTCGCTTTCCGGGACCTGTGCCGCACCCGGTCCGCCGGCCTCTCGGAACATGACGAGAGTCGCTCCATGTGGGCAGTTGTTGCTGTACTCGACGTCAACGCGTGGGTCATCGCCCGAGTTCCGGCAAAGCTGATTCGTGTTGGCGTCCTCCGAGGTCCGCACATACAGGAAACCGGTCTCGGGGTCAAATGCCGCCCCGCCCCAGTTCGCGCCTCCGCTGTCGCCCGGACGCTGGAGTGTTCCCTGAAGACTCGGCGGCGTGAAGAGCGGACCGAGCCGGAAGCGCTTCATCTCGGCGACCGCCAGCGCATGGATCTCCGGCGTCAGGTCGTTTGCGTCTTCTAGCGACACTCCCTGCCTAGCGAAGGGTGGAGGTCTGGTCGGGAACGGCTGCGTCGGATGCAACACCTCGCCCGGCACGTCCGTCGCCGTGTCCACCGGACGCTCGTCGATCGGCCAAACCGGCTCGCCCGTTACCCGATCGAACACAAACGTGAAGCCATTCTTCGAGACCTGCGCCACCGCGTCTATTTCGCGCCCGTCAACCGTGACCGTCACTAGGTTCGGCGCCGCGGACAGGTCGTAGTCCCAGACACCGTGGTGCACCGTCTGGAAGTGCCACTGCCGCTTTCCGGTGTCCGCGTCGAGGCACACCAGCGACTCGGCGAACAGATTCGCGCCCTTCCGACGCCCGCCCCAGTAGTCGCCGCTCGGCGTGCTTGTCGGCACGTAGAGGAGCCGGCGTTCGGCATCGAGCGACATCAGCCCCCACACATTGGCGTGGCCGGTGTAGCGCCAGGATTCGTTCTCCCAAGTGTCCGCGCCGAATTCGTCGCCCGATTGCGGGACGGTGTAGAACACCCATCGCCGGTCGCCCGTGCGGACATCGAATGCCTGCACGGTTCCCGGCGGGTCGAATTCCCGCTGCACTCCGTCAGGCACGCGGCTCCCGACGATCACCAAGTCCTCGAACACCACTGGAGGCGACGTCTGGTCGAACTCGTAGCGGCTTACCTCGCGGCCATGCCCTTGGGTCAGCAGCACGCTGCCGGCCTGCCCGAAGGCCGCGTCCAAGTCACCGGTCGCGGCGTCGATCGCGTACAGCCGATCGCGGCTGTTAAGGAAGATGCGCGCGTCCTCACCGCCGCTCCAGTAGGCGACGCCCCGGTGCTTGAAGCCGGTGGGCCCTGCGCCAACCGGCCCGCCCTCATAGGCCCTCGGATCGAACGTCCAGAGTTCCGCGCCTGTCTCGGCGTCGAGCGCCGCCACCCGCGTGTACATGGTGGACAGGTAGAGGACATCCCCGACCATGATGGGAGTCGCTTGAAAGGGGCCCGGTCGGGTGCCGTGCGCCTCGAGGTGTGCCTCATTGGGCTCCCATCTCCAGACGACCTGCAGTTCGCCAACGTTGGCAGCCGTGACTTCATCGACCGCCGAGTACTTAGTGTGCGCCTGGTCGGAGCCAACAAACGGCCAATCTGTCGGGACGCTCGACTCTAGGGCGCACCCGACGGCGGAGGATATCAAGGCAGTGGTGGCCAAGAAGTGCTTCACGAAATGGAATCCCACGGGAAGCCGGGCCTGAGATTCACGCAGTGATCCTGCGCGGAGGGTGTCGGCCCGCCCTCGAATCGTCTTTCCATAGGCTATCGAACAGCTTCATTGCGATCCGCCCCTGATGCTCCCTCAGCCGTCATTGGCTACCGGTGTCGACAGGATCCGACGGCGCGCACCGTCGGGGCCTCTTCGTTGCGAGCGGCCACCAGCCATGTCGCGTCGCCTAAGCCCTTCCGACGGAACTGCTTGTGGACGTTGCAGCGGTTCAGAACCGCACTGGCACGCGTGCATTCTGCGGACTTGCCCTAGAGGCGGACTACATGGCGACGATAGTCCGAACCGTCCGACCCCGTCGGAGGTGCCGAGCTGACCAGTGTGCTGGATGGACGACGAAGACGTCAGGCTAGTAGTCGGCTTCGTCGAGCGACACCCGAATGATCTCCTCGTCGTTCCGGAGCACGACGTGGCGGTTGGCGAACGCCGGATGGGCCCAAACCACCAAGCGATCGCTCCGTCCGTGGCGGGTACGGGATCGCGTACCAGGCTGCGACCTGCCGTAACCGGTTCGCGACGTCGGGTCCAGCACGTGGGTCCGGTCGAGTTCGACATAGCCGTCTGGCGCGAATCGCACGATGATGAGATCGCCGTTCTCGCTGAACACAAAGTAGCGGTCCTCGTGTTCCACGAAGTGGGCCGAGGCCCAGCGATTCGGGGTGGTCAGGCCCGCGGCTTCCCAAATCCGCTCCCCGGTGTCTGCCCGCAGCCCGCGGACCTGCCCGTGGCTGCAGATTCCGTAGATGTAGTCGCCGACGATCAGCGGTGTCGTGATGTTCGAATGCAATCCATTTGTCTCAGCGACTTCGACCCCGTTGGCGAGGATGCGGTTGCTACCCTCGCTCTTCCACAGTAGCTCTGCGGCCGGTCGGTCAGGAGACAGGCGCATCATCATCGAGCCGGCGTAGAAACCGGACACCAACAGGAACGAATCGCTCTGGACAGGGTCGGCAATCGGAGCCTGGCCCCCCCGGAACGACTGTTCCCAATGCACCGCCCCGGTTTCGGGGTCGAGCGACAAGACGGCCTTTGGGTGCCAGACTATCAACTGCCGGGCACGGCCGGCCTCGATGATGCTCAGCTGACTGTAGCCCATCTCCGAACGGAGGTCCACCGCCCTCCACGCCTCCACTCCCGTGTGCTTGTCGAAGGCCATGACCAACGCGTCTGGCTCACCGCCGACGACAAAGATCACGCGCTCGCCGTCGACCAGCGGAGCAATGGATGTACCCCATATGGGGATTCTCGCCTTGTATTCGGCCACCGTGTCGTGTTCCCAGATCACTGCGCCGGAAGCGGCGTTGAGGCAAAAAATGCGGCCCGTCGCACCGGTCAGGTATACGCGGTCGCCGTCAACGGTCGGCGTGGCGCGCGGGCCGGTGGCATAGCTCTGCATCAGCATCCGGTAGGACGTGGCCCATTCGTGGCTCCAAAGCACCTCGCCAGTCCCTTCGTCGAGAGCCAGGATTCGCTCGGTGCCGTACGCGGGCTCGGTCTCGACAAAGTCGAGCACGAATACACGTCCGCTAGCCACTGCGGGGCCGGCGAAGCCGCCGCTGATCGGTGTCCGCCACTTCACGATGAGTCCTTCGTCCGGAAACCCGCGAACGATGCCAGTCTCGGTCCAGATCCCTTGCCGATCGGCTCCGCGCCACTGCGGCCAGTCCTTGGCCGGCAAGGTCGCACCTGCGACCAATAGGGCTGCCACGCCGGCGGCGGCGATGCCCTTGAATCGCAGCGCGACAGCCCGTCCACCCTCGACATCAGGGCGACCAAGAGGCATCGGCCACCCGCGCCAAGTCGCAGGCGCTGGGTGGTCGGCCGGCGCGACTGGGGCCGGCTTTGCGAATGGGCCGGACGAGTCGTCCGCTTCAGGACCCCCTGCGGAACTTACTCTTGCCAACGGGATGGCTGTGGATTCTCGCATGTGTCTCCCAATACTGTCACATCTCAATCGTGACCCTGACGGAAATGCTCGGCTACCGGCGCGAGACGAACGAGTTTAATCTTGGTCGATACGAGATGCTCTTCCTGCTGGGCGCCTACCATAGGTCCACCGGAAGCGACCGCATCCCGAAACGCGCCAACCGTGGCCGGCGACCCCTCCCAAGCGGGCCGACCGCACCGGCGACAGCATGTGCGGACCTTCTCAAGCCAGCAGCGTCAATCAGACAGAGGAGTGGGGGCTCCTCTCGATCCACTCTTCGCCCCTTCCGCCGCTACCTGATGGTCGCGACGGCAGCCGGCGTACCCTGTCTCAGCCGGCAATCTGGCCGAGCGATGGCACGGTCGGCCCTCGCCCCGTGGGCCAGATTCGGCGATCTACCCCACAGTGCCTGGGCACGCGTCAGGCTGCGAGGGCTCCTTGAACGCCTTCGGCGGGCTCCTTCGTGAAGCGCATGCGTGCACCGTCGGATTCGACCCTAACGGTGTCGTCCTCGGCGAAGTTGCCCTGCAGCAGCTCCAGCGCCAGTGGGTCCTGGATCAGGCGTTGGATGGCGCGCTTCATCGGCCTGGCGCCGTAGCGCGGGTCGTAGCCCTGCGCGGCGATCAGTTCCTTGGCCGCGGGCGACACCACCAAGCCGATCTGTCTTGCCGCAAGCAGCCCGCGGACACGCTCAAGCTGCAGGTCGACGATCCTCCTGAGGTGCTCCTTCTTCAGGGAGTGGAAGACAATGATGTCGTCGATCCGGTTGAGGAACTCGGGCCGGAATGCCCGCCCGAGCTCGTCGAGCAGGGTCGTGCGAACGGCGCTGTCGTCTGGCTGGCCGCCGTCGCTGAGCGAGAAGCCGATGGTGCCGGCGCGGAAGATCTCCTGCGATCCGATGTTGGAGGTCATCACGATCACGGCGTTCGCGAAGCTCACCGTGCGCCCCTTGCCATCGGTGAGGCGCCCGTCCTCGAGCACCTGCAGCAGGATGTTGAACACATCCGGATGCGCCTTCTCGATCTCGTCGAGCAGCACCACCGAGTACGGGGACCGGCGCACGTGCTCGGTAAGCTGTCCACCCTCGTCGTGGCCGATGTAGCCGGGGGGCGAGCCGATCATGCGCGCCACCGCGTGCTTTTCCATGTATTCGGACATGTCGACGCGTAGCATTGCCTTGGGCGAATCGAACAGGAACTCGGCCAGCGCACGCGCCAGTTCGGTCTTGCCCACGCCGGTGGGCCCCAAGAAGATGAACGTCCCGATCGGGCGGTCCGGGTCGCTGAGGCCAGCCCTGCCGCGTCGGATCGCGTTAGAGACCAGCGACACGGCACTGTCCTGACCCACTACCTTGCGCCGGAGCGAGTCCTCCATCGCCACCAGCTTGGCAACTTCGCCCTGCAGCATCTTCGCCACGGGAATCCCCGTCCACTTGGCGACGATCTGGGTGACGTCTTCCTCCGCGACCTCGCCGCTGCACAGCTGGCTGTCGCCACGGCGCTCCTCCAGCCGTCGCTCGGCCTCCTCGAGGTCGCGCTCGGCGCTAACCAGGCGGCCGTAGCGGATTTCGGCGGCGGCCGCGAGGTCGCCGGAACGGGTCCGCGATTCCTGCTCGTTGCGCAGCCGCTCGATCTCTTCCTTCTTGGCGCGCACGTCGGTGATCAGGCGCTTCTCCGTCTCCCACTGCTGGCGCAACTGGGCGGAATCACCGCGCAGGCGCTCTAGTTCGCTCTCTATGTCCGCAAGCCTGTCTGCCGAGCGGTGGTCGCGCTCCTTCTGCAGGGCTTGGCGCTCGATCTGCAGCTGCACGGCCTTGCGCTCCAAGCGGTCGACCTCGACGGGCACGGTGTCGACCTGCATGCGCAGCGCGGCCCCGGCCTCGTCGATCAGGTCGATGGCCTTGTCTGGCAGGAACCGGTCGCTGATATAGCGGTCCGAAAGAGTCGCCGCGGCCACGAGCGCGGCGTCGCGGTAGCGGACGGAATGGTGGATCTCGTAGGTCTCCCGCAAGCCCCGAAGGATGGCAATGGTGTCCTCGACCGACGGCTCCTGGACGAGCACGGGCTGGAAGCGCCGCTCGAGGGCGGCGTCCTTCTCCACATGCTTCTTGTACTCGTTCAGCGTCGTGGCGCCGATGCAGCGGAGGCGGCCCCGCGCCAACGCTGGCTTGAGCATGTTGGCGGCGTCGATGGAGCCTTCCGCGGCGCCGGCTCCGACGAGCGTGTGGAGCTCGTCGATGAAGCAGAGAATGCGCCCGTCGGACTGCTCGATCTCTCGCAGGACGGCCTTGAGGCGCTCCTCGAACTCGCCGCGGAAGCGCGTCCCGGCCACCATCGAGGCCAGGTCCAGGGCAACCAGAGAGGTGTCCTTGAGGGTCTCGGGTATGTCCCCCTTGACGATGCGCTGGGCCAGCCCCTCCGCGATGGCCGTCTTGCCCACGCCCGGCTCGCCGATCAGCACGGGATTGTTCTTGGTGCGGCGTGTGAGGACCTGGACGACACGCCGGATCTCTTCGTCACGACCGATGACCGGGTCCAGCTTTCCGGCGCGGGCCTCCGCCGTCAGGTCGACCGCATAGCGCTCGAGCGCCTGATACTTGGCCTCGGGGTTGGGGTCGGTGACGCGTTGCGAGCCGCGCACGGCCGCGAGAGCCCGCAAGAGCGCCTCGCGCGTGGCGCCGAGGTCTTCGAGCACGCGCCTGGCGGGATCGCCCTTCTGCCCGCTGATGGCGAGCAGCAGATGCTCGGTGGAGACATAGTCGTCCTTGAATCGGTCCGCCTCCCGCTCGGCCCCGGCCATCACCCGCTGCAGCGCCCGGTCGACGCTCGTCGGGGTCTCGGCGCCTTGGACGGACGGCATTGCCTTGAGCAGCCGGCCCACCCGCTCGCTGACGTCGGATGCGGCAATGCCGACCTTTGCGAGGACGGCCGGCACTACGCCCTCGCCGTCGGCGGTGAGGGACGCCAGCAGGTGCAGCGGCACCATCGTCTGGTGGCTGCGCTCGGAGGCGATCGCCTGCATGCGCTGGATGGCCTCCTGGGCCTTCTGTGTGAACTTGTC
>JAJDWM010000787.1 GCA_022825595.1 Bryobacterales bacterium
CGGGTCCAAAGGGGACGGGATATGAACGCTGGCGCTATACCCTGATCGAAGACAGGCAGCTTCCGCGCAACAGTCCTGAGGCCCTGGTCGCAGTTTGGGGGGTCTGCGTCGAAATCGCAGAGGGGAAGGTCTGGGAGAAACAACTGGTGCGAATGCCCGACGAAGAGTTGACGTGGAGACTCCGCCGGGAACTGGAGATTGCATTGCAGAGCGTTTCCTTGGACCGGCAGAACGCAGGCGAGTCATTCCGAAATATCGTACCGGAGATCAATGCCTGGCTTTGGGAGGGCGGCCATCCGCTAAATGCCTTTGCCCAAGTCCTGTCGTGCTTCAGCAGGTGGGGCTCTCATGGAGTGTTGAATGCCTCAGATTGGTTGTCGGACGTAATTCAGCGATGTGTGGCAAGTGTTCTAAACGATTCAGCGGCCGCAGGAGTGACGCCGCTTCGAACCTTCGTGGTACGGGCGCAGGGTCTTTCGGCAGAGGGAGAGAGCATTCGATGGAATCCGAACATCAAGCGTTTCGAGGCCATCCCGTGGTCGCTGGACGCACGCTTTCAGAGGGACCTACCCGCGAACGCGACTGTTGTCGGAGATCTGACTCGGCAAGGACCACTACTGCGCACCCTGCGGGAAGCCGCCAATGATAGCGGGTACAGAATTCTGGAGAACCGTGGGTTTGTGGGGCCGCCCGAAACCGACGTCTGGTTTCGTACAGTAGAAGTCCGGGCCGAGGACGAGGGTGAAGTGAAACAGGTTCTCACGATGTGGCAGAGACGGTATGACGACGACGATCTCTTCTATATGGTAGAGGAGTGCTCGCGCGACGCGATGAGCCAACGCGTTCGCGGTTGGATCGACCTAGCGCGAGAAATTGGGAAGATACGGCAGGGATGACCGCCGGAGGCGCTCGAGTGTAGTCGCATAATGACAGGTACGCATGAATTTGCAGCAAGTCTGGCCGAGTTGTTCCGAGCCCAAAGGATCATCCGCAACGCCCAAGCGGGGCGAAGTCTGCTCGGCTGCGCCAAGCCCTACCGCGAGTCTGCGAGAGCGACTCTCGGGGCGAGAGACCATCCGAGAACCGGATGTTCTGCAGGCCACGCACCTAAACCAGCCACTTCGGCAATCCCGCTTGCAATGCGGTTGACGACGGACTTGACCGGATCGTCGGCGAAATGGACATGGTGGGCCGTCGTCTGGACCTTGTTGTGACCGAGCAATCTCCCGATCATGGGCAGGCCCTCTCCAACGAGCAAGCCGCCGCTGGGGAAGCTGTGCCGCAGGTTGTGGATGCGCAGGTTCCCGATGCCCGCGCGCTCCGGCATGAGGCGCCACCGCCCGTGCAGGAAAGCGGGATGCGTCCCGCGCCTAAAGCTCGGAATCACCCAGGGGCTATCTTCTATGCACCGTATGCCGCGCAGCACCGCGATCATGCGATCGCCCAGAAGATGCACGATCCTGGCTCCGGTTTTGGAATCGGACAATCGCAGCTCGCTCCGGTCCATGTCCACGTCCTCCCACTAGAGCGAGAGTATCTCCCCGCTCCGGCACCCCGTCAGCATCAGCAGTCGGATGGCGGCTACCGCCGCCGGCGAAGCGAAGCCCTCGCGCTCCGCGTGCCGCGGCGCGGCGCCGAGACGGCCGTACTCGTCGTCCGAGAGGAACCGTTCGCCCCTGCGCTCAGGGTATTTGTTCACGAACCGGCAGGGATCGACGCCCTCCGGGGGCATCTCCCAGACCTCGCCCATGGTCAGCATCCTGGATGGGACGGCAAACCCGCTCAACGCTGAGGAAGTCCAGCACTTCACCGACACAGCACGACGGACCGCGACGATCATGTTTGGACAACGGCGGGAGCATCAGAAATGACAGATAATCGTCCAACTCCTTGCTCACGTCCGCAAGACTGTGACCCATAGAGATTCCTACCAAGAGTTTGGAGAGGACATTTCGCACCACCTGCCCAATTGATTGCATGTAGTCCTCCGACTTCAACCCCTCAATCCTTAGTGCCTTCTGTATCTCCGGGCTTCCCCACCGCCTGTTGGAGTGTACAATCTCGTTACGCGCTTTATAGAGAGATCGCACGAGGGCAAATGTTCGTGCCGGATCACATTGATTTCTCAATAATGCCCCGGCTCTAAGACTAAGACGATATGATAATTCGTCTTTCACACCCGGCAGCAAGGTACTTTCGAGCAAAATTGCGTAATCTAAGACCTTCTCTTCTTGTCGTAGTCTCTGACAGGAGCGATTGAACTGTTGTAGAGCTAGGTCTAGCATTTCCCACGCTGCAAATTGGTTTTGACTCAATAGCTTGTAGTGCCGGCGGAAACGTCCGAGGTCCTTTCGATCCAGCGTGTACCTGTCGCGAAAGAAGACCCCTTCTGTCGGTAAATCGTAGCTTTCGAGATGTGCAAAACTCCCGAGTAGCGGGCCCGATAGTCTAGAGACATGGATAAAGCCGTGGGTCCCTATTGGGTGGTCCTTGATCAGTCGGAGTGAGGTGATCGCCGATTGCAAAGCAAGGCGGGCACTTTTGTCTAAGGCCTTCGGATCAGTGCCGGACGGAAGGTGTTCGGGAGGGACGAACCGTGCAACATGCGATGCTTCCGCGTAGCTCTGTAGGTTGACGCCACGCAATGGTCCGACCATGTCGATGACTCTGGACTTCATATCGTCGGTAAAGCGTACGAGGGACACGAAATCAGTCAATTTGATAGTTTGGACGTCTGCATCCAAGTTGTATATGGGCGCAAAGGCAGGATCAAACTGTGGTTGGCCTCTCCATTTCTGAATATATCGGTCCAAGCATCTCAAGATCTGCTGTCGCGGTAACCGGGCAGCGCGTGACCGCATGAGCAAGTGACGGATTGGATCCAATAGTTTCAAGATGATGAAGAACTGGAGGTCGTCGAAACTAGGGTTTTCTATCGAGGTCCCATCGTCACGAGACAGTTTGATACTGGCGGCCAAGCCAGAGAAATAAAACGCTTCAACACAAGCTAAAGCTTCATCGGTTTCAAAAATAGGGTGGTCATGCTCGGGTAGACACTCGGCGTACGGGACAGCACGGCGTGGAACCTTGGTCCACATAGTGCCGTTAAACTTTAACTCGTGCCCTGGTGTGTATTGGGAAGTGGCGTACTCCTGGCGTCGTTTCGTCTCACGGATCACGAGAGTGACAAACCGAGGATACAGTTGTTTGAGCTTGGCTAGATTTGATGATTTGGCTACCATGTGTTTCCGTTAGTGTGGAAGGGAACGGGGCCGAGCCTAGGCAGCCAAAACAGCGAATTGACGTCAAGAGGCCAATGCCCTGGCGACGGCTCGTGGATTATTCGCGGCGACTCTTAGCAACGCGCGTGCTGGACCGTCCGATCCCCGATTCCACGCCGTGAAGCGACACGGTTGCGCCGGGTTACCAGTCCTGAACCGCCCCGGGTTTACCGGAGACGGAATAGTTTGAGTCAGGCCACCAGGGCTGACTCCCGGTACTGCTGATAGTAGGTCTGTTCGAGTTCAGCCGGCGGCACATAGCCGATCCCTTCCAGGAGACGGCGGTGGTTGAACCAGTCGACCCATTCGAGGGTGGCGAACTCGACCGCTTCGAGGTGGCGCCAGGGGCCGCG
>JAJDWM010000178.1 GCA_022825595.1 Bryobacterales bacterium
AGCGGCCCCGTGCCGCTTAGCAGTGTCGGAGGCAGTTGGATGGCTCGCTTCCACCAGAGCGGCGCGCGGGCTCGCATCCTTGTGAATTGTCGGAGGCCAGTGCATGGTCCGGGATTCTCCACTCCTCGCCATTTGTCGGCACAGCTCGGCGAGGGCGCGGCTGCTTCCGAAATCTGTCATTGCAGAGGCGCCGCAAGGATGGGCGACGGGCAGGGCATGCCGTCCGGAGCGGAGTAGTGGTGCGGGAGAGGAGTCCTTCAGACTCCGCGTGTCGGTTCCCAGTGGCCTCGACAGTCTCATCTGCGCTCTGCGTCAGTTTTCCGGCAGCGGTCCATTCCGGGCCTACCGCTGCATAGATTTGGTGCATGCAAAGCCGATTCAGTCATCCCACCTGTCACTTGACTGCGATCGTCACTGCATTTGAAACTCGGGCGTCGACGCTGACCACGATGTCTAGGCTCTGGCCTTGAATGGATCTCGGAATTGGGCCGACGACCAATTCGTCCACTCCGTGGAATCCGCTCGCCGGTCCTGAGGATTCCAAGGCGACGGGCTGCCCGGCAATCGTGGCGGTGGGCGGGCCGATGCCGCCCCGAAAGCCTGTGCCGAAGAGCGTCAGGTAGATTGGGTTCATATCTCCGGTGACGTCGATCGGAACGGCAACGTGACTTTGTAGGACCGTATCGAACCGGGACACTTGGACTGGGGTCTCAGTGCCGGTGCGCGCGACTCGGACCGCAGTGGCGGCGGCCACGCCTCGACCGTCGCCGTTCGCCGAGAACAGGCCCGGGGCTACGTTGGTAATCCCGATCGCGAGTGGCTCCGAGACACTGCCCTTTCGATTGACTGTCACGAGCACCAGCCCCTTCGCCGCTTTTCTGGGAACTTGGAACCGGATCTCCGTCGGAGACACGAAGTAGAGGCCCGCCACGCGTCGGGCCCAGCTGGTCTCGGTCCTGTCAATGACGGTCACTGACGTATCGAGCAGCGCGGTCGGCAGGGGCAGGCTCCGCGGCAGGGCGCGACCGGCGGATATGCCGGGAGCGAGGTCGGTACCCCGGAGCACGGCGACGGAATCGGGCGCGACACTTGCGACGTAGCTTGCAGCGTTGAGGATAGAACTGAGCATCGGCGGCGGAGCTTCCGCTGTGAGAACGCGGACCCGGTAATTGCCGCTGTCAACCACGATCAGGGTCTCGTCCGACGCTACGGCAACTCCCTCCGGTCGGTGGAGACTGAACAACGTCGCTGGCCTACCGTCCCCGTCATAGCCGCCCAATCCCGAGCCGGCAATCGTCGTGATGGTTCCGTCACTCGTAACCCGTCGAATCAGATTGTTCAAGGTGTCGGCGATGTAAAGGGTGTCGCTCTCACTCACGGCGACGCCGCTTGGACTCCACAGTTGAGCGTCTACAGCCGGCCCGCCGTCTCCGTGGGCCCCAAAGTCGCCCGTACCCGCCGCTACCGTGAGTATGCCCGCGAGATCGACGGTCAAGACGCGGTCAGAGCTGGCTTCCGGGGTATAGATCCGGCCCTGCGAATCCACTGCTAGATCGGTGAACCTCCCCAATGGCGATTGAGTCGCCGCGATGCCTGCTTGCCCGTCCCCGTACTCTCCGTTTCCAGCGACCGTAGTTACAACGCCCGTGACATCAATCTTGCGAATCCGATGATTCCCTTGGTCGGCGACGTAGACCGCTTGGTCGGCTCCGACTGCCACCGCGGACGGCGAGTCGAACATCGCGCTGAGGGCTGGGCCGCCATCGCCTCCGAAGCCCGGCTCGCCCGTGCCGGCGAAAGTCGTGACAGTGCCTGCGGCATCGACCATTCGAATTCGATGGTTGTCGCTGTCCGCGATATAGATGGTGCCGTCGGTGCCTACTGCGACATCGCTCGGGAAAGAGAAGTCCGCGTTCGTAGCGGGTCCGCCATCGCCCGAATCGCCGTGTTCGCCGCTGCCGGCCACCGTCGTGGCGATGCCGACATCGTCGACCTTGAGGATGCGGTGGCTGGTCCGGTCGGCGATAAGAACGTTCCCGCTGGAGTCAACCGCGGCGCCTCCCGGCCGATCCAAGACCGGCATTCCAAGGCCGACGAACTTCCCAATGGTTCCCCTTGCATCGAGTCGCAGGATCGCATCCCGGTAGGAATCAGCGATATACAACTCGCCTGCGAAGCCGAGAGCGAGCGAGCGCGGGAACCCTATGGACAGACTGCCACCTAAGTCGATCGGCCCATCGACCGACTGGGGTGGAAAGCCCGCCACAGTCGCAATCGTTCCGTCCGGATTCACCCTTCGGACGACGCCGTTGCCGCTGTCGGCGACGTAGACGGCTCCGACGGCATCGACGGTCACTGCATGGGGCTCCGCAAGCGCAGCCTCCGTCCCAGGCCCTCCGTCACCGCGAAAGCCTCGGTGCCCGGTGCCGGCGATGGTTGTGATCGTCCCTCTGGGATCCACCCGGCGAACGCGGTGGTTGTCCGAGTCCGCAATATACAGGCCTCCAGAAGAATCCACTGCCACGCCATGGGGCTTGTCGAGCCGCGCCTCGGTGGCGGGCCCGCCATCGCCGCCTAGGCCCTCCTCTCCTACGCCGGCGACCGTTGTGATAACACCGTCTGAGTCGATCTTGCGGATTCTGTCGTCCCAGGTATCGGCGATGTACAGATTCCCTGCCACATCCACGGCCAAGCCGTAGACCGCTGTCAGGCCCGCGCTCGTAGCGGGCCCTCCGTCCCCTCCCGTGCCCCATGCTCCAGTGCCGGCGATGGTCTCGATAGTTCCGGTTGGATCCACCCGCCGGATTCGGTAGTTTTCCGTGTCCGCGATGTAGACATTGCCTTCTCTGTCGACAGCGAGCCCTTCGACGCGCTCTCCAAGCCTCGCGCTCGTGGCGGGTCCCCCGTCCCCGCTGTAGCCGAAGAGTCCCGATCCGGCGACAGTCGTGACTCGTCCTGAGGAGTCGACTTTCCTGACACGATATGAATCGCGATCCACAAAATAGAGGCTGCCCTCCAAGTCGATTGCCACCGCAGTCGGATATCGCACCCAAGCCTCGGCAAGCGGGACAGCCTCCAAGGGATCGAAGTCGCCCAGTAGGGTTTCGATGCGGTAGACCTGGGCCCAGGCGAGGCTCGCGAGGGGCACGAGGAGGGCCAGCACGGCCGCCAGACGCATGGCGAAGTTCCGGGTGGCTGAACTTCCAGTGGACAATTCGTACCTTTATTGGGCCGGAGAGTCCACAGCTTCAGTATTGTATGGCACGTTCTCGATCGGTCCTAGCGCTCGGTTGGAGTGTGCGCCTCAGGTACCGCCTCCCAGCGGGTGCGAAGCCCGCCCGGCTATGTATCGTTCGCTTCCGAGTTGTCTACCCAACCTGATTCGATGAACGTTGGTCTGCGCCAATAGACTCGACCTCGGATTGGAAGCGTGCTGACTGCGGGCCATGATGAGCTCCGCGCCCCGGTCCTCATAACTGTCTCGACCACGGAGGGCCATTAGCGGTTGGCCGACGAAAGCGCGTAGTTACGCATCAACGCGTTGAAGGTCCGCTCCGCGATGATCTCGAGGCCGTCCGCCAACACCCACCTGACAGTGAGGCCATGCGGGCGCAGACGGTCACGTCGCGGGCGGAACTGCTTGGTCCGTAGGCGCACGTGGGTCCCAGCCGTTCGGCCCAACAAGCCGCACGATGTGTGTGGGGAGATTGTCCCTTCAGCGTTTGCGGCCACTCAGAGGCACAGACGGCTCAAGAACGGACGGTCAAGCCCGTCCGAGGGCCGTGCTCGCACACGACGAGACTCGTGGGCGGCCAAGGCGGATTGCCGTACCACTCGTCGGCTGCCGAGGAGCTGCGCCAGCCTCGGCGGCCGTAGGCGCTTCGGCTCAGGCCGGAACCCGCTGCGAGAGCAGTGAGAACTGCGCATCAGCCCCGGACACAGCCGCAGGATCGACCGGGCCCGATTCGTGCAGGTGCTCCCTACCAGAAGAGCGTAGGCACAGGGTAGGCTCTAATGTCCGGGTCCCACGTGACAATCGTCAGTCCGTGCAGCGTTGCCTGTGAGACTAGACCGCGGTCGAACGGGTTGCGGTGGAGGGGCGGGAGGTCGGCATCGCAAGCCGCGCTGCTCTCGCCAAATGGGAAGCGTTCTAGCCCCAGCCAATCTCGCCCGCTCGCGACGTAGGCCGAGGGCGGCAAGGGGAGCGGCAGCCTGCCGCGCCGGCGTTTAATCGCGATTTCCCGAGC
>JAJDWM010000141.1 GCA_022825595.1 Bryobacterales bacterium
GTAGTGATGGGACCCCGTTGTGAGGGTGATCGGCCTCTTCACGCGCGGAATCGTGGCTGCAAACTCTTGCGCACCGCGCATGTCTCCCGACTCCGCGATCGCCATTGCGCGGTCGACCATGTCGGGCTCCGGCAGTTCGACCAAGAACTCGCCACCCTGACGGCTCAGTTTGTATTCCCGGCCATCGAAGTACAGAGTTAGATCGTTGAAGTCTCCCAGCACGGATTCCGGTCGGGCGATCTGGGTCATGGTCCGGTGAAACCCAGCCTTCCACGTGGCGTGTTCGCGGGGGTGGCACGGCAGGCACGTATCCGACGTCACATACCCGCGGCCGTCCGACACGAATCTGTCCCGGAGCTCTAGCGGACGTTGGGGGTCGTGCCACGGTTGGGGTGGTCTCAGTAGCCCGGCCGCGGTTGCGGCAACCGCAGCCGTGGCAATCAATACCAGCCAAGCTCCGCGCCCGGGAGCGGTCTTCAGAGCAACGGCTGCCGCCGCTCCGCATACCGCAACCCAGAGAGCAACCTCGATCAGCGCTGAAGTCATCTATCGGTCTCCAGCACTCGCCTCCGTCGAGCTGTCACACACTTCCAGCTTGTGGTCCGGCTGCTACGAACGAACTGCCTGCGGCCCGGTCGAACGCTGTGGCCAACCAGTGCCGCGGAACTAAGTAGGCTGGCTGGGCTCGCACTCCAACGCCAGTGCACCGACGATCCACCACTTCGCGTTTGGTTGGACCTCGGTGTTGGCATGCAATAAAATAGCAGTGAGGCAAGCTGACAGCGGTCAGCCGAGTGGGAAAAAGGGGGTAACAAGATGAGATTAGAGTCAGTGCGCCATCTGGCGTACTTCCTAGCGCTAGCTGTCCTTGCGGTCGTGGCCGCACCGGACGCCAGCGCACAGGTCCTGAAGGGCCAGATTCTCGGAACCATCACAGATCCGTCCGGGGGTGTCATCCCTGGGGCATCCGTGATCCTGACTGAGACGAACACGGGTGTTGCCCGTGAGGGCGAGACCAACGAGAGCGGCCTCTATGTGTTCCCGAACCTCGATCCTGGTTCGTATCAGGTCGAGGTCGCATTGGACGGGTTCAACACGGCCTTGCGCGGCGACATCGGCCTCACGCCGAACACGACCATCCGGATCAACCTGGAACTGTCGCCGGGAGCTGTGACAGAGACTGTCACCGTCACGGGAGCGGCGCCGGTGTTGCAGACCGACCGGGCCGACACCAGTGTGAAGATCGAGACGCGGCAATTGCAACAGCTGCCGCTGCTGTTCAACCGCAACTATCAGGGGCTCATGACGCTCGTGCCAGGTGTCGGTCGGCTGAGGCGGCCGCACTCGCAGTTCTACAACTCGCAGGACTCGCTGGCCGTCCGCGTCAATGGGCAAGGTCGTCAGTACAACAACTTCCAGATTGAGGGCATCGAGAACAAGATCGACAACGGCAACCTGACCGCGCTCGTGCCGCCCGCCGAGGCGATTCAGACGGTTGACATCTCCACCTCGAATTTCGATCCGGAATTCGGCAACGCAGGCGGATCCGTGGTGAACGTCACGCTGCGCTCAGGAACGAACGAGTTCCACGGCAGCGTCTTTGCATTCCACCGGAACGAAAATGCGCAGGCCCGCCAAGTATTCGCCAACACCAAGGCCCACACCGTCTATAACCAGTTCGGCTTCACGGCGGGCGGACCGATCGTGAAGAACAAGATGTTCATCTTTGGGGACTATCAGGGCAGCCGCGACCACCTCGGCCAAGTCGAACAGGACAGGATCCCGACGGTCCTGTTCCGCACCGGTGATTTCTCTGGCGAGTCCGCCACGGTCTACGATCCGCTGACCGGCGACGCCACGGGCGGGGGCCGGACGGCTTTCGTGAACAACCGGCTGCCGGATTCCCGCATCAGCCCGATCGCCAGGGCGATGGTGGGATTCATTCCCGAGCCGAACCGTCCCGGGCCGATCGGCTCGCGCAACCAGGAGATCCCGGTCGTTCGCATCAAGGACATCAACGCCTTCGACGCGAAATACGACTACGTCGTGACTCAGAACGGGCGCCTCACCTTCCGGTACAGCTACCAGAAGGCAACGGTCACCGATTGCGGCCTCTACGGCCCCAACTGCGGCATCTACGGCGGTCCGAGGAACAATGGGTTCTCGGGGAGCGGGCCTGCCCGGACGCAGAGCCCGATGATCTCGTACTCGCAGATCTTCTCGCCCACATTCGTGTGGGAGGGCCGGTTCGGCATCGTGCGGAACCGCAACGACGCGATCAATGCGGACCGTGGCCTGCGCACGGCCGAAGAGATCGGCATTCCGGGCGTCAATGTGAATGAGTGGACAAGCGGCCTCTCCGAAGTCCGCGTGAACGGGCTGGACCGCCCACTGGTCGGCTTCTCGCCGTCGTTGCCGTGGGCCCGCTCGGTCACATTCTTCGGGATCGTCAACAACTTCACGAAGACACAGGGCAACCATGTCATCCGGTTCGGCTTCGAGGTGCGCCGCGAGCGCAATGACCTACTGCAGACGCAGACATTCAACCCTCGGGGAAGGTTCGAGTTCAACAGGGGCCAGACAGCCTGCAGGGAGGCCTGCGATGGTCCCAACCAGACCCAGGGAATCGCAAACTCCTTCGCCGCCTTCCTGCTCGACCAGCCCGGGCGGCACGGCCGCGACCTCGACGTGCAGTTCCCAACCCGCCGGGAACTGATCTTCGCCACCTACATACAGGACAAGTGGCAGGTAAGCCCCAAGCTCACGGTGGACCTAGGTCTCCGCGTCGAACGGGAGAACGCGTCCAAGCCGCGATTCCCGGGTTCGTACTCGAACTACAACCCGTTCACCAACGCGCTCGAGCTCAGCGGGATTGGCGGGAGGCCCGAGAACAACGGGATTCGCCACGATCTCGGGTGGGGACCTCGCGCAGGCATTGCCTACCGCGTCGACGAGAAGACGGTCATCCGCACGGGTTTCGGGATCAGCTTCATCAACCGCATCATGGGCCAGCAGAACTTCCCGGTGAAACAGAACAACTCCTTCGTAGCGCCAAATGCATTCACCGCTTCCGGTGCAATGGCCAGCGGATTCCCGGCGTTCCAGCAGTTCACAGTTCCGGACAACGGGATCATCGATCTGAACCTTCCAGGGAACGCCCTGTTCTCGCGGCAGAACTTCGTATGGGTCAACCCGGACCTCCGGCGGCCGTACGTGCAGAGCTGGAACTTCGCCATTCAGCGGACGCTGCCGATGAGCTTCACGCTGGACCTTGCCTACGTCGGCAACCACGGCGTGAACAACCAGAGCGGCTGGGAGTACAACGCGGCCCAAGTGCCGGGCACGGGCAACGCCACGCGCCCCCTCAACGTGCTCTGGGGGCGCACCCAGAACACAGGCACCCGCACCGGCACGCACACGTACTACAACGCGCTGCAGATGAAGCTCGACAGGCGGTTCTCGAACGGTTTCTCGATGACCAACGCCTACACCTGGAGCAAGGGTCTGAATTTCAGCGACGACACGGGCGGCCTGAGCGTCGACGGGATTCGCGGGGCATTTATGACCAACAAGGGCCGGATGAACCAAGACCGACGCCACGTGTGGGTGTCGAGCTACTCTTACGAGCTTCCCTTTGGGAAGAACAAGCCGCTCTTGCAGACCGGGCCCGGGCGCTGGCTTCTGGGCGACTGGCAGGTGCAGGGCATCGTGAGCATGATGAGCGGCGAGCCGTTCACGATCACGGCACCGTCCTCCACGCTGAATGCGGGCGGTAACCAGCAGCGCGCCGACGTGGTGGGCACGCCCACGCGCATCGGCGAGATCGCCGGCCCGAGCGGAGACGCACTGTGGTTCACGACCAATGCTTTCGCAATCCCCAAGCAGGACACGTTGGGCAACGCCGGGCGTGAGATCTTCGACGGGCCGGGCCTGTTCAATTGGGACTTCTCGGTGTTCCGGCGGTTCCCGCTGCCGCAGCTGGGAGAGCAGGCGGCGCTCACGTTCCGACTGGAGTCCTTCAACTTCA
>JAJDWM010000228.1 GCA_022825595.1 Bryobacterales bacterium
AAGGAACCGCGCCATGTCGAAGTCGTGGATCATCATGTCGCGGAACAGGCCGCCGGACACCCGGACATACTCCAGCGGCGGAGGGGATGGGTCCCTGCTGGATATGACTGCAAGCTCGGGCTTGCCTATCTCACCCGCGTCCAAGGCTGACCGCAATGCCGCGTGGCCGGGGTCGAAGCGCCGGTTGAATCCGATCTGCACGGGCGCGCCGCTGGCTGCGACTACCTTACGGCAGCGGTCCACCTCTCCGATGTCGAGGTGGATCGGCTTCTCGCACAGCACTGCCTTGCCGGCACGCACCGCCCGTTCGATCAGCTGGCAATGGGTGTCGGTGGATGTCGCGATCAAGACGGCGTCGATCGAGCCGTCGGACAGCAGCTCCCCGGCGGACCCGAACGTCCGGCTGGCTGTTTCGCGGGCCGCCGCCGCCCGCGCCGGCTCGTAAATGTCAAAGACCCCTACTAGCTCGGCATTCGGGTGGTTCGCCAGGTTCCTGGCGTGCATGACGCCTATCCGGCCCGCTCCCAGCAATCCGAATCGAAGCATGGCGTCCTCCAGCTAGTCGAAGTCGGCCCATCTGGCCGTCGCCGCGAGCGGCCGCGGCTGGTGCAGCCGCAGGAACCGCTCCGCTTCCTGCTCAGCAGAGGTCTTGTCACGGCGAAGCCGACGTTCGTGGCTCGCCTTCACGAAGGCCTTGAAGAGAGGTTGCGGCTCGAGCGGCTTCGACTTGAACTCGGGGTGGAACTGGCATCCCAGAAACCACGGGTGGCTGGGCAGTTCGCAGATTTCCACGTATCCCTGCTCGGGCGTTTCCCCCGTGATGCGCATGCCGTGCGCGGTGACAGTGCCCTCGATCTCCGGCCGGTTGAATTCGTAGCGGTGGCGGTGGCGCTCGCTGATCTCCGCCGTCCCGTACGCCTCTCGGGCGAAGCTCCCCTCAGAGATGCGGCAAGGCCAGGCTCCCAACCGCATCGTGCCGCCCAAGTCCTCGACGCCCTTCAGCTCCCGAAGCTTCAGGAAGGCCCGCGCCGGTGCCTCGGGGTCGAACTCGGTCGAGTGGGCGCCCGGGATCCCACACACGTTTCGCAGGAATTCGATCACCATCGTCTGCATGCCGAGGCAGATGCCGAAGTATGGCACCTCGTATTCCCTGGCAAAGCGGATGGTCTCGATCATGCCGTCGATTCCGCGAGAACCGAACCCGCCGGGGACCAGGATCCCGTCGTACCGCCCTAGCAGCCTCTCGCTGGTGCTGGCCGACACGCTCTCGGCCTCGATCCAGTGGATGCGCGTTTGCCACCCATGCGCGAGGCCGCCATGCAGCAGGGCTTCCTTGAGGCTCTTGTAAGAGTCCTCGTAGTCCACGTACTTGCCCACAACCGCGATGTCCACGCTGTCGGTCGGGTGGCGCAGCGTCCTGAGCATCCGCTTCCACGGGCCTAGGTTGGGCGGGCCGGCCTCAAGGCCGAGTCGGTCCAGAACGATACGGTCAACCCCCTGCTCGGAGAATTCAACCGGGACCTGATAGACCGTGTCCACGTCCCGCGCCGCAATGACCGCTGCGCGGTCGACGTCGCAGAAGAGCGAGATCTTCTCGCGCAGATCCCGCGAGAGGCCTGTCTCCGTGCGGCAGATGAGGATGTCGGGCTGGATCCCCAGCGCGCGAAGCTCCTTGACGCTGTGCTGGGTGGGCTTGGTCTTGAGCTCTCCGGCAGCGGCGATGTACGGCACGAGCGTCACGTGCACGTAGATGCATCCACTGCGGCCGACCTCTTGACGCATCTGGCGGATTGCCTCCACGAACGGCAGCGACTCGATATCCCCGATCGTGCCTCCGATTTCGGTGAGCACGACATCGATGCCGTCAGTTCCGACCTTCTCGATCTGCTGGCGGATGGCGCCGGTCACGTGCGGAATGACCTGAACAGTCCGGCCCAGATAGTCACCCCGCCGCTCCCGGGATAGGATTCTCTCGTAGATGCTCCCACTGGTGGCGTTGTTGGCCCGGGTCAGGACTGCGTGCGTGAACCGCTCGTAGTGGCCCAGGTCAAGGTCGGTCTCGGCGCCGTCGTCGGTGACGAACACCTCGCCGTGCTGGAATGGGCTCATCGTGCCCGGATCGATGTTGAGGTAAGGGTCCAGCTTCTGAAGCGTGACCCTCAGCCCGCGGCTCTCGAGCAGGTTCGCTATGGACGCTGCGGCAATGCCCTTGCCGAGCGAAGAGACCACCCCGCCCGTGATAAAGACATACTTCGGACGGGCCACTAGCGCTGTGTCCCGGGCGATTCCCGCGGCAATGACCAGCCTAGCACGGCTGACGTGGTTCGAAGTCGGCGCCGAGCGGCCGGCAGAGCTCTGGCCGCCCCCTGAAATCCGGGCAGGGTAACGCGGTGCTATGCTGTTGACGCCTATTCTGGAGGAGGAAGGCGGGGCGTCAAGCGACCCGGCACAGTGGCGACTCCAATGCAACTAGAGCGCCGCAGCCTATGCGCCGCAGCACTGCACTCGGCTGCCATCGCACTCCTGCCAAGTTCGGCGGCGCTGCTCGCTGAGTCGGACCTCGAAACCCCGACCGAGGAGGTTGCCCCGGCCTTCAGCCGTCGCGACATCATCAAGGTTGATGTCGAGATGGCCCTCATCAACGTCACGGTTACCGATCCCATCGGCCGTATGGTCACCGGCCTAAACAAGGATCACTTCATCGTCAAGGAGGACAACAAGCCCCAGTTGATCCGGCAGTTTGGGGCCGAGGAGGCCCCGCTCTCGTTGGCGGTGGTCTTCGACGCCTCCGGGAGCATGGGCTACAAGATGACCAAGGCCCGGGAGGCGGTCGCGGAATTCTTCAAGACCATCAACCCGGAGGACGAGTTTTTCCTCGTGCAGTTCAACAACCGGCCGGAGATGGTGACTGGCTTCACCCGCAGCTTGGAGGAGATCCAGAGCCGGCTGACCTTCGTGCGGTCGAAGGGCCGCACTGCCCTGCTGGACGCGATCTATCTGGCGCTGAGCCAGATGAAGGAGGCTAGGAACACCCAGAAGGCGCTGCTGGTGATTTCAGACGGGGGCGACAATTCGAGCCGGTACACGCCTAGGGAGATCAAGCGCACGGTGCGCGAGTCGGACGTGCAGATCTACGCGATCGGGATCTACGAGCCGTACTCGACGCGCGGCCGGACACCTGAGGAGGCCGCAGGTCCGGGGCTGCTCACCGAGATCGCCGAGTCGACCGGCGGACGGCAGTTCGCCGTGCAGAACGTGAACGAGCTGCCCGACATCGCGGAGAAGATCGGGATCGAGCTGCGCAACCAATACGTGCTCGGATACGTCCCTGAGAATACGCAGAAGGACGGCAAGTGGCGCCGTGTCAAAGTGGAGATCAAGAGAATCCGCGGAATGCCCGAGCTGCGCCCCTACTACCGGAATGGATACTACGCGCCCACCCGCTAAGCGGTCGGTGCGGGCGCTCCTCGCCGCGGGCCTGTTACTGGCGGGGATCGGCGTTCTCGAGTCGGCGAATGGCCAGTCGGAGGTTTGTGATCCCGGGGTCACCTTCTGCGTAGAGACGCAGCGGATCGTGCTGCACGTCTCCGTCGTCGATCGCCAGGACCGGTTCGTCACCGATCTCGGGCGGGAGGCCTTCGCCGTGCTGGAGGACGACAAGCCACAATCGCTGACCTACTTCGCGCAGGAGGACGTGCCGGTCTCGATCGGCTTGGTGATCGACAATTCCGGCAGCATGCGGGAACGGCGCCAACAGGTCAACGCGGCGGCCTTGGAATTCGTGAAGGCCTCCAATCCGCAGGACGAGGTGTTCATCGTCAACTTCAACGACGAGGCCTATCTGGACCAGGACTTCACGAGCGATCTGCCCATGATGCAGGACGCGCTCCAGCAGATCGACAGCCGCGGCGGAACGGCGCTCTACGACGCGACTAGCATCTCCGTGGACCACTTGCTGAAGGAAGGCAACAAGAAGTACAACAAGCGCGCGCTGCTGATCATCACGGACGGCGAGGACACGTCCAGCCGCATGGATTTGGAAGTGCTGGTCCGCAAGCTCCAGTCGACCGATGTGATCATCTACGGCATCGGCATCCTCACGGAGGAAGAGCGGCGCGCCGCCAGGCGCGCGGAGCGGCACCTGCGCAGCATTACGCGGCCGACGGGCGGTCCCGCATACTTTCCGCTGACCTTTGATGAGGTGGTGCCGCTCGCCAAACGCATCGCCGCGGACATCCGGAACCAGTACATCCTCGAATATACGCGGCCACCGAACAAGCCGTCCGGTTACAGGCGAATCCGGATCGAGCTCAAGGGCAAGGCCAGGAGCAACAAGGCACGCTACCGCCCGGGATACTACGCTGATTGACCGGAGGCTGCGGCGATGACCGCTTGGCTGGGCGCTGTGGCACTGATTTGGCAGGCGACGCGGGGCCACAGGATGCGGCCTTGGCGCAGCCCCTACCTGCGCTGGCGGGTGGAGACGTATTCGGGCGTGCCGGCCGAGCAGGTTGACGCGGCGGCCTTCTGGAGGTTCGCTTGGGGCGAGCGGGCCGCGCTTCTGCGCTACCTTCGGTGGGCTGGCCGGATGCGCGCCGGCCGGCCGCCGGGCTAGGCGACGCCGACGGACTGGAGGGCGGTTACGGCCGCCACGTAGTAGATATCCTCGACGGAGCATCCGCGCGAGAGGTCGTTGGCTGGCTTGTTCAGGCCTTGCAGGAACGGACCTAGGGACTGCGACCCGCCCAGCCTTTCGCCGAGCTTGTAGCCGATGTTTGCGGCATTAAGGTCCGGGAAGATCAGGACGTTGGCGCGGCCGGCCACCGGCGAACCGGGGGCCTTCGAAGCGCCCACGGCTCGAAGCAGGGCGGCGTCCGCCTGCAGCTCGCCGTCAACCTTGAGGGCAGGGTCCCTCTCCCGGACGATTCGCAGGGCCTCGATGACCTTGTCCGCCATCGGGTGCCGTGCGCTTCCCTTCGTGGAGAACGAGAGCAGAGCGACGTAGGGTTCGGCCTCGAGCAAGGCACGGCAGTTGCGCGCCGTGGCGATTGCAATGTCCGCCAGCTGGCTGGGATTGGGGTTTGGGATGACGGCCGGGTCCGAGAAGACCATCACGCCGTCCGAGCCAAAGTTGCGGTCCGAGTGCAGCAGGACCATGAAGCTGGACACGAGCCTGTACTCCGGCCGGACTCCCACGCACTCGATCAGCGCGCGCAATGTCTGGGCGGTCGTGTTCTTCGCACCGCCGACCAGGCCGTCCACGTCGCCGTTCTCGAGCATCAGCGCCGCGTAGTGTAACGGGCGTATCGCGACCTGCAGCGCCTCGCCAAGCGTGACGCCACGCGAGCGGCGCCGCTCGTGGTAGATCTGCGCGTAGCGGTCGCGTTTCCCGGAGGTCTCAGGGTGCGAGCAGTCCACCCCAGGGGCACACTGGGTGTCCGTGCTGACAAGTACTGGCTGCACGACCTGGTCGCGGGCTAGGCGCGCACAGGCCTCTCGCACCCTCGGATCGTCGCCTTCCGGAAAGGCGATGCGACGGGGGTTTTGGCGTGCCCGCTCGACCAGTCGGGTGAGGTAGGGCCCCATTCCTATGATCGTAGCGGCTCCGGGGGCCTAGCTAATCCGAGTGTTCCCACAGCAGTCGGATCGGAACGGCGAACATCGAGTTGCCTAAGCTGGTGCAATACTCGCCATCGTAGAGCACGACGCCGGCGGCGAACCGCTTTCCGCAAGCCTTTCTGAGCTTATGGAGGCCGCGGAAGTGGGCCCCCTTCGCGGTCGCGGACGCCTTAATGTCGATCCCTGCCACAGCGAGCGATCCGTGTTCGATGACGATGTCCACTTCGCCGCCGTCCCGGTCGCGGTAGTGAAAGAGCGAGTACGGCCCCCGAGGGCATCAGCTTGGCGGCGGATTTCCTGATAGACGAACGTTTCAAGGATCTGGCCCAGCAGCTCGCGATCTTCGAGAAGGCCTTTTGCCTGGATCCCGAGGAGCGAGCAGGTCAGACCACAGTCCACCATGTGCAGCTTGGGAGCCTTCACAATGCGTTTGAGGCGATTAGTGCGCCAGGCTGGGAGGTGCTCAAGGAGGAACAGGCGCTGGAGGACGCTCACGTAGGAGCCCACTGTATTGCGGTGCACCGAGAACGCCGATGACAAATCGGCCAAGTTGTAGAGCCGTGCGGTCTGCGAAGCCGCCGCCTCGAGGAGCGCCGGGACTACCGACAGCGACCGGGCCTTGGAAAGATCGCGAACATCCCATTTTGTGACTTGCTGGACGTAGTCGCGGTGCCACAGCCATCGCTGCCTGCCGGATCGTGCGAGGGCAGGGGGATAGCCGCCTGATGAGACAA
Organism: Bryobacterales bacterium; assembly: GCA_022825595.1. GTDB lineage: Bacteria > Acidobacteriota > Terriglobia > Bryobacterales > UBA6623 > VXMF01. Next base: position 6,354 of record JAJDWM010000228.1, read on the forward strand.
TCTCGCCGAGATCTTATTCCAAGCGGGCCACCGGGGAAGTTCGAAAGCCGCCGCCGAACAGTGCCGGCAGGAACGAGACGCCAGTCTGGCGGGCCAGTTCGGCTCTTGAGAGCGGGTGCAGGCGGATTGTCTGCATGCGGCCGGCAAGCGACTCATTGATGGCGGGCGAGAGCGAGGTTGCTGGAACCAGTCAGGACGAGGCGGCCCGGCTTGGGGTCGCGGTCAACCGCAATCTTGAGGCCGTCGAAGACCGCCGGGGCCTTCTGGACCTCGTCAAGGATGGCGCGCTCCGGCAAGCCGTCCACAAATCCCAGCGGGTCCAGTTGCGCCGATTCGCGCGCTACGGGGTTGTCAAAGTTGGTGTACGAGTAGCCAAGAGGCTCGCACTCGCCACGGGCGAAGGTAGTCTTTCCGCACTGGCGAGGGCCCTGGATGAGGACGACTGGCGAGAATTGCAGCGCCTCGGCCAGCAGCGGGGCGGAGTGTCGCGGATAAAGTTCCAAGCTAGGGGAAGATAGTGTACAGGTAGCTTACCATCCGGCTGGATGTGAGTTGGGACCTCGGCTGATCGTGAGCTTGCCATCCGGCTGGATGTGAGTTGGGACCTCGGCTGATCGTGAGCTTGCCATCCGGCTGGATGTGAGGTCGACGGGAAAGGGAACGCTGGGTCCGTCAGCGGAAGAGCACGAGTCGGGATCTTCGGAACCTGGGAAGCTCCTTCGGAGCACAAGCCAATGCTCGTGTCGGGGGCCAGTGGCCCGCGTTGGGTAACAACAACTCTTGGTCGGGACGGCAATGCTGATCCCGGACGGATTCTTCTCGTGTCTTCGCGAGCAGGTCGAGGCGGAATCGGCGCCACGCGCCGGTTAGCCCGGCCCCTTCCCGGACAATCGGACGTCTCGGCCTTCAGCATCCGGACCGCACTTCAGAATCGGCTCCTGAGCTACGCCGCTAGGCCGACAAGGAACTTCGGTCACCGAGTCACCTCTTGACTCAATCGCCAACGTCAACCCGGGACATGGAGTCTACAATCTCTCGGTGCGGGGATACAGGGGCCGACAGTTCACTACAGTCAATACTACAGTCGAGCGCTATACTGCCGACTAGACGATAGGTTCTTGGATGGCGATCAACATCACACACAGGCCGGACCTTGATGATCGTGTGGAGCGCCTCGCTAATCGGCTGGGCATTTCAGGCTACGGGAGGAAGACCGCCGTCATCGAAAAGGCTCTGAGCGCGTTGGAAGAGCGCGTAGGCAATCAAGTCACCAAGGCCCAAATAAGGGCCTCGCTCAAGAGCTACCTCCTGAACGGCGATCGGCTCCGGCAGGAAGTGTTGCGACTGTGCCCCGACAGCAGGGAGCCCGTTTCCCAGACATTGCAGGAAGAACTCTATGACGAACGGGGCGTGCCGAGATGATCGTCGTAGACACGTCCGCG
>JAJDWM010000601.1 GCA_022825595.1 Bryobacterales bacterium
GAATGCCACGTCCGCCAGCTGACGACGGCTGGTCGCTAGGACAGAGTCCCTTATGACGGCATGGGCGCCCTTCAGGAGTTTCTGAGATCCGCCTGATACAGCGAAGCCACGGTCCAAGATCTCAACCTCGACATCCCGGCCCGAATCGCCGTCGATGGTCACAACCGGGACGAGGACCCCAAACTCCGCGAGCTTGCGGCGCTCATGGACGGCTGACGGCCGGATGACCTCGCTTCTGGTGCCTGAATCGATCAGCCTGCGGCCGACGGGAACGCGGTCCGGCAACACGCGAGCGCCGTGCTCGTCTAGGTGCAGCACGGAGCCGTTCTCGAGGATGAACGCATTCCCCAGGTCGTCGCCCCGCACCTCTTGCGCCAAGGCACAGTGCTGTGCAAGCTGCCTGTACTCCCCGTGTATCGGGACGAAGTACTTCGGCCGGACGAGGTTAAGGACCAGTTTTAGCTCTTCCCGGCAGGGATGGCCCGAGACGTGCAGGCCCGGACAAACATCGCCATAGAGAACGTTCGCTCCCAAGCGGTGCAGATTGTCGACCACCTTCAAGATGGGCTTCTCGTTACCGGGGATCATCTTGGCACTGAAGCCGACGATGTCACCTTCCTCGATGCGGGCCCATCTGTGCTTGCCCAACGCTGCGCGCGTCAGCGACGAGCGAGGTTCCCCCTGCGAACCAGCGATCAGCGTCACCCGGTCGCGGCGCGGATAGGACTCCAAGACACGCTGGTCGACAAGCGTGCCTGCCGGGATGCGGAGCAGGCCCAAGTTCATGGCGATGTGGCAAGCGGTGTCCAGGCTCCGTCCGACCATGGCCAGCTTGCGACGATGCGCGACGGTTCGGTCCACCACCTGCTGGACGCGATGGATCGCCGACGAGAAGCACGTGAAGAACAGTGCGCTCTCCGACGTTGAGAAAATCCCGTCCAGAACGCCACCGACTGACCGCTCGGAGTCGCTGAAGCCCGGGACATCGGCATTGGTCGAATCCGCCAACAGCAGGACGACTCCGCGCTTTCCGTACTCTGCAAATGCCTCGAAGTCAAAGATGCGGCCGTCTACGGGAGTCTGGTCCACCTTGAAGTCGCCGGTGTGCAACACGCAGCCGACGGGTGTGGAAATCGCCAGAGCTAGGCACTGCAGCGTGCTGTGTGTGACATGGATGCCCTCAATGCCGAAACACCCTAGCTGCAGCTCTTGCCCGGCGCGGATCGTGTTCAGATGCGGAGGCTTCAGCAGACTGAACTCTGAGAGCTGTTTGCGGACGAGGCCCAGCGTGAACGCCGTCCCGTAGATCGGCACGTCGACCTGCTCGAGGAGATACGGAATACCTCCGATGTGGTCAAGGTGCCCATGTGTGAGCACCAGTCCGCGCAGCTTCTCGCGGTGCTGCAGCACGTAGGAGAGATCGGGGACGATCGCGCCGATACCCAGATCGTCCGTGCTGGGGAACAGAACTCCAGCGTCGACGAGGATCATGTCGTCGCCAGACTCCAGCGCCAGCATGTTCATGCCGAATTCGCCGAGTCCGCCGAGCGGAACAACTCTCAATTCACTAGCCAAGGCGCGTCCTGCCGAGAGACCCAACCTATCACAGCGATTCCAAGTGCCTGAATGGCCTCATGGCTTGTCGTCCGGGCTGAGCTCAGCGCCGTCAGTTGCGCAGATGTGCAGCTGGTCGCGATCCGAGACCGCAGGGCAGTTTTGCCGAGGCGCGGACTGCCCCTTCCGACGCCTCAGAACTCGTGTCCGGCTACATCGACCTGCATGCGCAACAGGCCCGCGCCGAGCGTCTTGCCCTGCGCATCGGCCCGCATGGAGAGCGTGCCGCCCCCTCCCAAAGCTCCGTGCAGCAGAAAGTTCAGGGCACCGATGTTGGGCAGCTCAAAGCGTTCCACCGGACCCGCGCAGAGACTGCCGAAATGATCCTTTACACGCTCGGGAGTGACCTCGCGGACCAACACCGCGTAGTGGCGCTCCTCGCGCGCAATCAGGCCTATGTTCGCGGTGTCGCCCTTGTCGCCGGAACGGGCGTGGGCGATTTCGACAAGGCGGATCCGCACTGGTCGATTCTATCCTGCGCCGGGGCACTCGCCGACCGGGGCGAGTATCCGGAACCCTTCGACGCCAACGCCGAACACCCGCCCTGCCGCCTCCACACGCCTGCGGAGAAGTCTGAGAATGTCCCGCTGGAAGGTCAGGTCGTGCCACCGCTGGAAGCCACGCACCTGGCTAATCCTGAGCGCTTCTGGGCGGGTAACGGCACCCAGCGGCTTTCCCTGGCGAGTGTGGAGAGGATCGGCGATAACAGCCCGGCTGCTGCATCCCAAGGCGAGATCGGCGAGCCGCTCCGGATTGCAAGGAAGGATGGGAGCCAGCGTGCAATGGACAGCGATGCCCGCATCCTCCAGCGCCTGGATGGTGCGTACACGATCCTCAATCGGATCGCAGTGCGGCTCGTAGTAACGACGGACGTGATCGCGATCGGTCGTCAGGGAGAAACTGATGCTGAGTTGCGTCTTCGCAGCCAGATCCTGCAGCAGGTCCAAGTCGCGGAGGATAAGAGACCCTCTGGTCTGCAGCACGAAAGCAGAGGGCGGCGTCTCGCACAGGGCGCGCAATATCAGCGGCATGCCCCGGACCTGCTGCTCGGACGGCTGGTACGGGTCCACAAGGGGCGAGCAATAGATCACCTGCGAGGGCCGCAGCTGACGCCGCAGGAGGTCGGCGGCGTTGGACTTGTG
>JAJDWM010000736.1 GCA_022825595.1 Bryobacterales bacterium
GCCCTGTACATGGCATCAGGCCATAATGCTCGTCATTAGGTGCATGAGTGGAGGGCTCCACCTCCATCTTCAGTCCACCTTCCAGGTGTGCCTGCGGCTCCTGCGAGGTTCTTCGTCAGGGCCATGTAGTGGGCATCGTGGGCCCGCGCCCTACCGAAGTTGGCTTACAGTTTCAGTGCCTTGCTGTGAAGCTCCGGCGTTTCGTGCAGCACACTCCCCAGAGACATCAGGTCCACCGCAACATCCACTGCCGGTTCGCCTCGCGCCACTCGCTGATGAAGTGCGTTGGTCACCTTGAAGGGAATGAGTATTGAGATGCCGCCAATCCGATGTCCTGTCTACCCCAAACCTGGAGGATTGCGTGGGACACATCGGCTTTTTCCTCTTCAACCAGTCACTTGAAGGCCAAGCTTGCGTCCACGACAACGAAATTGCTCACGTCCACTCCTGTGTTTCAGCGTCCCTAATCTCGCGGGCCTCACGGATCAGGTCAGCCGAGTCCCCGGACAGAGACTTGCCACCGAAAATTTCCTTGCGGCGGAGTGCCAAACATTCCGCGCGGAAGAAGGCAGGCCGACCGAACACGCCGTTGGCCTCGTCCTGCGCCAGTTCCCGACCAATAGCAGCCAGGCAGTACCCGCGCATACTCACACCCTTGAGCACGGCGGTGGCCTTCAGTCGGCGTTGAAAGGCGGGATCCAGGTCCAAGGTGAGCCTCTTCTTTTTTTACTTCCATCGCTTGCAACCTCGCCTCGGTGATGCCATACGTCAGGATAGGTCAAACACAGAAGGACAGTCAATGCACTCCTTCAGGACTCCTCAACTGGTATCCCATCACAGGTTATGTAGAGAAACACCGTCGTTGCTGTCTCTGCCAACCAATACGGCGTTGTTGCTGTTTCATTGATTGAGGTCCGAGGCCACACCAGACGAAGAGGCCCCTTGGCGTGGAGTTCACATCCCACCCCCTGTCCAGTCCGAGTGCCCACTCGCCCATCCCGGTCTATCGCGCCCCCTCACAACGGCCTAACACTGCAGTTGCAACTGATGCAGCTTAAGGAATGCAGGCTACGGTAGCAGCAACACCAAGCCCATCACTGACAGTGGTGCACACATTGAGCAGGACACCGGCAGATGGCACTGACCAGACAACTGGGGGACGCTTTAGCCAAGCAGCCCCGGACCTGTCCTTCAAGGCACTCGAGAATGCCTTCCGAAAGCTGACCGACGCACACGGATAGCCGACGTGCTGTAGGCAGCCATCCACCTCCCGCCAAGTATGTGGTCTATTCTATTGGTTGCAGTCAGCACCCGATAATGGCCCCATGCTGTACTGTGCACCGAGTTGAGAGTCGAGAGCAGTTCAGAAACCAAGTCAGCACAGCATGAATCCCTCGCTCCCCTCGTTAGTTGGCCGAATACCATCTCCTCCAGCCAGTTTGCAGACCACTGGCTCCAAGCACAGACAGGGCAGCACACAGCATCAATGCCGCATGTTGCATATGCAGGCCCTACCAGCGAGGCCTGATGCCTAGACCGGGTGGCGAGGCCGATAAGCTCGGAAACCGCTACGAGAGCCTGTGGACGGTTGATGCCGCTCTGGACCTCATTGACGATGCATACCTTGACCTGACGGTCGAAGCCGTTGGCGATGAAGCTGCGGGGGTCGAGTTTGTTCGAACGACTCAATCGGGAGTCCATGAATATCACTCCATCAAGCGCCAGCACTCCAAAGGTAACTGGACACTTGCCCGACTCAAGAGTGAGGGCATTCTGAACGACCTCATCGTGAAGACAGGCACAGACAGCTGTGCAGTCTTCAGTTCGGGTACGAGCGCAACGGAATTTGAGGAGTTGATTGAACGTGCCAAGGCAAGCGATTCATTCGAAGGGTTCAAGAAACGAATTGACGAAAGTGGACGGATCTCAGGACAGTTCGTCGAACACATTGCACCACTCTGCGAAGATGAGCGTGCAGCTTGGATTGCGCTGCAGCGTCTCTGCGTCCGCACAACAAACGAGCCACAACTGATAAAGAACGTCGAACGGCGCGTCCGTTCGATGTTTCAAACCACTACCGGGGAGCCCATCAATCCGCGTGCGGTCAGGCTGCTGATCGGAGAAGTACTCATCTCCCCCATGGGAAAACGCCATGACAAGCATTCAGTACTCGACGCGCTCAAGGAGCAGGGATACCCACGATCGCGCCTCGCAGGTGAAACGACCGTCCGGGAGCACATCCAGAAACTGAACCGCTCGTACCTCAAGGAGGTGCAGACACTCTTCATCAACCAGGAAGAGATCGTCCGAGATGAGAGCACGTCAGCGGTAGCAGCCCTTCTCGATCAGGGCAAGTCAGCCGTGATCGAGGGGATGGCTGGCAGCGGGAAGAGCTGTGTCCTTGCGCAGTTGATAGGCCGCCTCAACAAACAAGACATCCCGTGCCTTGTATTCCGTTTGGACCGGCTTGACAGCAATGACCAGCGCTCTCAGGCAGTCGGATCCCGACTCGGCTTGCCAAAGTCACCTGCAATCACACTGGGTGAATTTGCCGGTGACCAACCCTCTGTGCTGGTAGTGGACCAACTCGATGCCATCAGCGTGGTGTCCGCCCGCAACCAAGCAGCCTGGACTGCCTTCAACGAGTTGCTGGAAGAGGCGGACTCCTATCCGAATATGCGGATCCTCTTTGCATGTCGCACCGTTGACCTCGAACGAGATCCCCGGCTCCGAGCACTTGTCGACGATCAGGAGCGAGTAGAGCGCATCCCTGTAGGGGCACTCGACGAAGAAGTGATCCAGTCAGCACTTACGGCTGCGGGACTCAACCCGTCATCACTGCACCAGAAGCAGATGGAGATCCTTTCAACTCCGTTGCACCTACACCTACTGCTGGAGTCAGCCAACTCGGGACCTGTGAGATTCACGAGCGCAAGGGACCTCTTCGATGCATTCTGGGAGCACAAGGGGAAGGCCGTCTCCCGGCGGATGGGCGAGGAGCAGCGCGTGTGGGCTACTGTGATCGGCTGCTTGTGCAAGGCACTGAGCGAGCGTGAAACGCTCGTAGCCCCAAGCTATGTGCTCGACGATTACAGTGAAGCCCTGAACATTCTTGCATCGGAGAATATCGTCTACATTCAGGACAACAGTATCCGCTTCTTCCACGAGGCGTTCTTCGATTACGCGTTCGCGAGAGCATTCGTGCACTCGAACAAGAACCTCGTCAAATGGCTCATCAACGACGAGCAACACTTGTTCAGACGGTCCCAGGTCCGACAGGTACTTGAGTTCTTACGAGGACACGAAGCCGATAGGACACGGTACCGTCAGACGCTGAGGGGCATTCTGGGCCACTCTCAGATTCGGTTCCACATCAAGAAGCTCGTACTCGATTGGCTGGGAGAATTGCCTGATCCTACCCCGAACGAGTGGCACATTGTTGAAGGGCTAAGTGACGAACTCGGCGAACACTTGTGGGGAATCATCAGCAACTCGGTGCCTTGGTTCGACACTCTGCAAGGTATGGGACAGTGGCAAGAGTGGCTCGAGGCCGATGACGATCAAATCAACCACACCCTAGGGCTGCTCCGTATGCCTGACGTGCTGAACACAAGGTCTGCCCTGATCGTTGGACTCGTCCGTGCAAACAGTGATGCTTCCGAGGCCTGGAAGGAACGCCTACAGCGACTTACCGGAGGCGGGAATAGCTACACCAGTCCCGAGATGCGCGACTTCATAGTGGAGCTTATCGGCGACGGCACACTCGACCAAGTTCGCCCAGAATTTGCGGGCAACGACGACTGGTGGTTCACATGGTACGGGTTAGGCACTAAACAACCGGAGTTCGCGATTAGGATACTCGGCGCATGGTTTGACAGGCAGATAGCGCGCGCTGAGGCACTTGGGCAACCCGACCCATTCGCAGACCACTTGGGGCTGGTGGCATACAGCCAGACCAGCGGGGACCTGATCCGCGAGTGCGCGGAGGCTGCTCCACTTCAGTTCGTGCGCGAGTTGTTCCCAAGGCTCGCTCGTTTTGACCTCGGTGTTCCAAAGGAGTGGATCGCCGCACCGGGTGGGGGACGCAAGCCGGACGAGCAACTCCGCGACGCAATCATGGATGCAATGTGCACAGTCGCAGGTGAGCACCCGATCGTACTTGATGCCATCATTGAAGCGGAACCACACGGAAAGAGCAAGTGGATGTCGGCACTCCTGCTTCAAGCTTGGAGTGCCAATCCTGAAGCTTACGCCGACCGCATCGTGCGGTTCATTCTGGCCTCACCGGACCAACGACTGACAATCGGCTACGACATCTCTGAGGGTGGGACAGACTCCTTCGCGGCGGTGAGCCGCATTGCAATTGCAAAAGCGTCTTCGAGGTGTTCCGACGAATCGTTCGCCAATCTGGAGCGTGCCATTTTGTCGCTCAGGCCGGATTGGGAAACAAGGAGCCGTGCCGTCGGACGCACGGTGTTGCCTCTACTCCGCGTGTTGGACGAGACGCGATTCAGCGCGAGCGCGTGCCAACGGATCCAGGAACTTGAACGACGCTTCCCGGACGCTCCAGAGCGCGGTGTACCTCAACCACCAGCAGAGAGTGAACTGGATGGGGGATGGGTCAGTTCGCCGATTCCACAGAAGGTGCAACCCCGCATGACGGATGGCCAGTGGCTCCGGGCTATGGAGAAGTACCCGAATGTCGGACCGAACTTCACGGAGGGCGCAATCTCCGGCGGCGCACTTGAGCTTTCGAGAGACCTTGCAGACTTGACCAAGGACGATCCAGCCCGGTTCGCGCGGTTGGCGGACCGAATGAATGCCACTTTGCACCCCTACTATTTCGAGGCGATCCTACGCGGGTTGACCAACGGCAAGGGTTCGGACCGGCCCGGCACGCTTGACCAAGTTTGCAGCGTGCTGCGCCGGATCGCTGACATTAAGGTAGCCGTGTCTGAGCAAGTACTCGCCAATGCCATCGGAGCATTGGCGAATGAGGATGTCCCACAAGACATCGTCTGTACGCTCTGCGGAATCGCAGGCAACGCAACTGATCCAGAGAATGATTCATGGAGGGAACCCTCAGCCCACCTCCCCTGGGAGAAGCCCCCGGATCCCGATCCGGTAGAAGGGCCCATCAACCAAGCAATCAACTCGGTTCGAGGAACGGCTGCTTGGTCAATCGCAAGGCTTCTCTTTGCCAACACGGATCGCTGGTACATGCTCAAGCCAACGGTCGAACAACTCATTACCGACCCTGTGCTAGCTGTTCGTTCCGTAGCTGTGCGGTGCCTCCGCGCCATCTTGGACACGCATCGCGAGGATTCCTTTGACGGGTTTCGGCAGCTCATTGATGGTGCTGACTCCATTCTCGGGAGCAAGGAGATCGAGTGGTTCGTTCACTACGCGATGTTCCGCGACTATGCGGCAATGCGACCGACGCTGATGAAGATGCTGCAATCTTCTGAACCTGCTGTCATGCAGGTTGGCGCTGGTCAGATGGCCCTCGCCGGTCTGTGGATGGACGAAGCGCGTGACGACACCGACCTTGTGCTGAGCATGGGGGCAACCGAACGAGCAGCTGCAGCCGACATCTATGCGCGCAATGTCTCCAACGCTACGGTGGGCTCCGCTTGCGAGAACCGTCTGAAGACTCTCTTTTGGGATGAGGACAACACGGTGCGGCAATCGGCAGCCACATGCTGGAGAGCACTCAAGCCAGACGAATTGGCGAAGCGAGGTTCTCTTCTCGGGGCATTCATGGAATCCATCAACTCCGATGTCGACGTCTTCATTCTCATCCACAAGTTGGAGCAGTCGCGTGAACGCCTCCCGTCCGAGGTCTGTAAGTTGGCGGAACGCGTGGTAAAAGCCTATGGTCCCAAAGGTGCAGACTTTCGGCTCCGGAAAGCTGGAGCGGTCTACGGATTGGCACCTCTGATCATTCGGTTGCATGAAGAGACAGAGGATCCCGAGCTACGACGGCGCGTGCTCGACGTGATTGACGACATGCTTCGAATGGGCTTCATGGGGATGAACGATCAGTTTGAGAAGCATTACACGCGGAGTTGATTTGTTCGTGCTGCTGTGGGGTGGCGACAAGAACAGCCAACAACCTATTCACAACTTGCATGTTGTATTGGACCCACGGATTAGGGAAGCTGTGGGGTTGGGTGAGAGGCGCGCGCCATCAGCAACTGGGTGCGGCAGAGACTATGATTCTGCACGGCACTACAACACAACGCAACACAGTAGGGCCCCTCTCACGATCGCTGTCGCTCCGAACAGCAACTTGTATGTTGTATGGGACCCACGGGTTCCCTAATCTGTGGGGTTGGGTGAGAGGGGCGCGCCGTCAGCAACTGGGTGCGGCAGAGACGACTTCTGCACGGCACCGCAACACAGTAGGGCACCCCTCTCACGATCACTGTCGCTCCGAACAGATACAAGGGCGTCAGGCCCGCATCTACAAGTGTGGAGGACAAGGATACCGACATTGTACGCAGGGAGGTCAGAACATGGTTTCCACAGGCAAAAGCCATGGTCACCGTCATCCAAAATCCTTTCTTTCGCAGCCTGATATTGAGAGCCAACGGCTCCCATCGGACCTCAAGCAACTATGCTTCTTCCGGTTTCTCGCCGTCTTCTGCAGCTCCCTTCTGCCAGCGACGAACAATTTTGGTCCAGTTAATCTTCCGTTCCTTTTCCTTTTCTCGAGTCCAAACGGCCCAGAAGGCTGGGTCTGGTGAATGTGGTCGGTGAGCCTCTGGAATCTCCTGAACTTCCACGAGTGTAGGAGCTGGTGCGGCCCAGCCGAGTAGCATTGCGCGTCGCGTAGGGAGGCTGGGCAACTCCCGCAGAAGCGAACCGAGGCCATCTGGCACCATGCGTCTCACCAGATCCTGATCTCGGTCATTGACAAGCCTGTGTAGCAGAAACGTATTGCACTGGGACAGCACGGTCGGTGAGACTTCTGAAGGCCGCTGTGAAGCCAGAATGAGGCCGAGTCCGAATTTCCGCCCTTCTCGGGCAATCCGCTCGAACACTCTGGCACATTCTTGAGCGGCCGGGTGAGCCGACTCGCCTCTCAAGTCTTTGTGAACGAAGGTATGTGCCTCTTCAAGCACCAAGGCAGTGGGCAGTTCTTGACGTTCCTCCCGCCGATACCGCTGCACTGCCTCAAAGATCATGCGAGCCAAGACACTGACGACGATGTGAGTGACCTCGGATGGTACAAGAGAGAGATCGATGACCGCAATCGGGCCGTTCTTCGCCTGATCAGCTCCAACGTGATCGGCAAGCCAATCCTCCAGTGTGGGAGAGTCGGGACCGGGAGTCTGGAGAATCGATGTCAGTTGCCCCTGTGCGAGCAGTCCACGAATCCGGAGAGTAAGCGTGTCAACCCACTGGGCGATGTCTCTACCTGAAGAATCCGCAGCTAGAGCATCCACGTAATCAGGTAGCTCTTCAACGGGGAACCAGCGTGGAGTGTCCTCATCCAAGGACCCAACCTCGTCTTCCAAGTTTACCGCCTCCCCCGCTTCTTGGAGTAGAGCGCTCAACTGCTCAAGATCCCTCTCTGCAAAATCGTTGTGCCAATACTTCCCGTCTTCCCGCGGTTTGTTTTTGTTTTGTCGGGCCGAATTCTCGATTTCCACTGCCTTGCTTGCGATGCACTGGAGAGTCAGTCCGAGGTTGCTGTCAGTGCAGCTTGCATCGTCTGCTAAATCTAGAAAGTCTGCATGCATGTTGATGAGAGACTCAGCCACACCCTCTCGCTTCCCACTAGTCATGTGATCTTCGCCTTGGATCAAGGTGGAGATCCGACTTCGATACCGCTTGATGCGTCCCCTGACCTTCGTCTCGAACTGGTTTGGAGGTCCAAGATTCGATCGCAGTCTTCTCAACGCATCGAATAGCAATGGACGCTGGACACCAGGTGATGCCCCCGTGAAGGCCGCCCATTCCGCACCATTCCAGAGCCAAGCTGGGACCTTGAGTTGCTTCTCTCCATGATCGGGCTCAACACGAAACAATCGCACGTTCAGATCCTTGAAGGCACGAGCGTATTCACCGTTGGGGTCAAGCACGATGAAGCGAGCGTTCGGAACATCGTTCCCAGTCTCTGACTTGGGCAGATTCTCTTGAATTCGATCCCTTGCGGCATCAAGCGACCAGCGAATGAGACCAGCTACCGAACAGGACTTTCCCGCGCCTGTATTCCCAAGAACCGCCAAGTGGCGACCGAAGAGTTTGTCAGGGTCGACATGAACAGGTGCCTGTCCTGCTGTTGGGCAGTAGCCGAGAAGGATTCGGCCGGAGGTGTCCTTGTCTTCTCCTTCGACGATCGCCCGAAGTTGATCACGCCCTGGGAGATGAACCGGATCACCAACGGAGGGGAAGACATCCACGCCACGTTGGACTTCGAAGGAAAGCTTCCCTCCAGTGGATTGCGCTTTCAGAGTGCCAAGGGGCGTGAGACCCATGACTCGCGATGACAATGGGAGATCAACAAGGTCGACATCCCGTGTCCTTCTACGATTGGGGAAGCGGCGGCGCTCTATGTATACGGAAGAAATAACGCATACAGTAGATCCGTTTTCGTTTGGAATCAGCACATAGCCATTAATGCGAGGGAATCCGGCAGGGGTGCCGGTGTTGAGCGCGGTTGCCCGGGGAGCTTCAGGATCGAGTAACACGCTGATACTGTCCGCGGTTACTTCCTCCACAGTTCCCACAACGCGACCACCAAGAGTGTCGACTAGAGAGATCATGTCGAATAGCCCTCTTCTGGGATACCGTGACCCGACTTGTTTGCTCCACCCTCACCGTTCGGCCCTCTGCGCCGACTTAGGAGTTCGGCCATCCGCCAAGTAGCTGGCTCGATGGCTGGCTGGGGCAAGTACTCATTTACGAGCGTTGCCAGGCCGCCAAAGTGTGGCCCGACCAGAAGCGTGATTTGTTCTTCACGCCCGCTACCGACATAGAAGCGCTGTAGGCGACCTCTTGCATCGTCATAGGAGATGATTACCAAATGGGTCGAAGGAAGACTTAGCATGTCCCGCAGAACTCGATTGACGTGATCGTCACCGAACCCATAGCCATAAGTTACCAACACCGCATTGGGTCGACATACCGCGGCAGCAAAGTCGCGGAACAACTCGGCATACGGATACTCAAGAGTTTCGACATCTTTGGCGGCATTCGGGTAGATGAGTAGGTGTTCACGAGCGTTGCTGGGGATTTCCGGGTGATCACGAGACGCTCCGAAAGGAAGAGCGCAGCGCTGGACCTCCAGGCTACCTGAAGAACCACGCCTCGAGCGCCAATCGAGAGATCCATGCAACTTCGTAAGACGAACCACTCCCTCAAGGTAGTGCGGTTCTCCCTGTATTCCAGGTGGGTTGTAGTG
>JAJDWM010000684.1 GCA_022825595.1 Bryobacterales bacterium
GATTACGGTTGCGTTGCGGGTCAATGCGTCGTCGCACGGTCCTGCCTGCGGAGCCAGATAGACTCGTTCGTGGGCCGCCGAAACAGGAACTCCGCCGACGGTGGTGTGCAGAGGCAGATGCCGCCAGAGCTCCTCGTACTCGATCCGTGAGAGAATTTCGTCGCGTTCCTCGACGGAGAACTCCTCCGGCGCCTCAATGCCCGCGCCGGTTCTGCGCAGCTCATCGATCAAAGACCGGTCGTCGATCTCGGCGATGTTCGCGTCGGTCCACCGGGTCCGAGGAATGGTATCGGCAAGTTCATCGGGAACCCGGCTCCATTGGTCATCCTTGTGTAGCGCAGCCCAAAGCCGGCTCCAAGCGGGGTGCTGGTCCCGTCGGCTGATCCACAACTTCGCCGTATCGTCCGTGCGGTGGTCGAGCGAGCCGTGCAGCAGGAGTCGCAGGCCGCGCCGGGCGTTCTTGTCCGCGTCGGGGTCGTTCGCCCGTTTGAGCAGTTCGCGACGTGCAGCGACGCTTCCCACTCGACCCGTGCTTTGAAGTCCCAGGGCCGCCAGACAGGCTTGGCCATCGCTCGCGGTAGGGATGCCCTGGTCTGCGACATATCCCGCGGTTTCGTCGTTGGGGAAGAGTGCGCGATAGGCCTCCGCACGGACCAGACATACCTCGGCATCCGGAATCGCCCGGGCGAGCAGCGGGACGATCCCCTTGCTCGTATCGCGCAGCCCCCCTGCGAAGCGGAACAGTGTTCCAGCTGCCCGCACCCGCTCGAGATACTGGAAGGATGCGGGCTTCTCCATGTCGCTCCGGGTATCGCGAACTCCGATGACTCGAAGTTCCGGATTCGTCCGTAGAAAGTGCCCTCGGGCTTCGGGAGGCAGGGTCTTTAGCAGGCCTTGCATCACTTCGAGGATTGGATCTTGCGCATGCTCCCCGTCGTTCGAGTCCAGGGCGCGGTCCAGTACCTGCAGCCAAGTGGCGAGCGCATGCCCTTGCGGCTTTGCACAGCCAAGTGGCTCCGGCTCCAGGTCCCTGGGTACTAGCAACGTCGGTGAGTCGATCTCCCACAGGCTCTTGAGGATCGAGTCGGGTAACTCAATGGAGAGAGCGAGCCGTCTCTCCGGTTCTACGAATTCGATCAGCCGACGTGCTTTCTTCGCAACCTGACGCCGCTCACGCTGTTCCGCTGTTCGCAGGCCGTTCCTCAGCGCGCCGATCAGCAGGCTCTGCAGGTTCTCCGCGGCCAGGCAGTGTCCCGCGGATGATTCCAGGAACTCTGCCAGATAGTCCATGGCCGGGGTGCCCACGAACAGACCGTCAGCCCGCGACAGCAGGATCTCCAGCTCATCCTCCTGCCACTGAGTCGGAGCACTTCCAAGGCGCGGTGCCCCTGCGTCGTAGGGCGTCGCACTGCAGGCGGCCAACTTGGGGAACACGTTCCACGGCCGATGCGGGGCCGAGCGCGGAGGAGTCGGCACGGGGGCGCAGCCGCGACCGGGACTCGCCAGCGATCAACCTCCATCGTGGCTCCGTGCCCGGCTGCAAGGTTCGTATCCAGACGGCGTCTCGGCAGACGTGAGTGCTGAAGGTCTTGAACCAGCGGGAGCCCGAAAGGGCCTTGGTGAGCTCCTTGCATTCGTCATCAGATAGCTCCTGCTGTTCTGCGTAGCGCTCCAAGGCTGGCAGCACGAGCGGAAGCATGACGTCCTGGGCCAACCGTTGATTCCAGACCTTGCGTAGCAACGTCTCATTCGGCGCGTCTCCGAGATCCTCGGGTTCTTGGTCAAGGTACTCGCGCGCGTCGACCCCGTTTCGGCCCGTATCGACAAAGAACTGGCCGTGTAGAACCAGTGAATGTCGCCGGTTCCCGTGATCTGCCGAGAGGTTCTCGCCACCGTCATCCAGCGGCAGGAACACGGCCCACTGAAGCCGCGAACGAGTGAGGTCGCCGCGACCGGCACAGAACAGAGCTGCCGCTTCCGGCGATGTCTGGTCCTTCCGCTGGCGTTCGCACCCCAGCTCGTCAAGATACCGGGGGCGAGGCCAATTCTCCTGCTGCCTCATGTTCGCGAACCAGCCGTTCGCATCGGAGCTTTCGAGCCTCCTCCCGGAGAACGCGAGCGGTGGCCGTCCGTCATCGAATCGGATCTGACCCTCGAACTGTGGGCTGCCCATGAAACGGCGCGCACCGGCGAGCCGGAGGGCAAAGCGATTGCTCTCCCCCCTGTGCTCGATGGACTCCAGGTGCTGTAGCAGGGGAAGAATCTCGGCTACATCGTTGGCAAGCGTCGGCTGCTTCAGGAACCGAAGCGAGTCGGAGGAAGTGTTGTCGCCTGGAAAGTCGGGGATGATGGGTGCCGATTCTTGCCCAGAGGGCGTGCACAGGTGTTTCCTCATTCGCAGCGGAAGCCACAACAGAAACCAAGTGATCGTTTCTTTGGCGAGTGCCGTACCCAGATCCGCCAGGTAGTTCCAATCGGCGTCATCGGTTTCATCCCACTCTTTGTGAGGCCAGGGGCCGTCCTGCTTCCAGGGAGTAAGCCCCTCGCGGTGAATGACGGCCCCATCAGATGCCACGTAGAACAGGGCCTCGCACAGGTGAAACACGCTCTTCATGCCGAGGCCGAATTTGCCGATGGTGCTGGCGTCGCCAGCCTTGCTGTTGATGCCGAACGAACGA
>JAJDWM010000632.1 GCA_022825595.1 Bryobacterales bacterium
AGCAGCCGAGCGGAAACTCCGCGAAGAGGCCGACCGGAGAAGAACAGCCGAGCGCGAAAAGCTGGAACTCGAGCGTTTGGTCAGAGGCTTGCGTTCCAAGCTGAGAGAAGGGAAAGTCAATCGCCCCGCCTAACGGCAGTCGACCGGAGAGACGTGCCCTGACCTAATGCTGTGTCAAACGACAATCTTGGGGTAGGCGGAGTTGAGATCTCGGCGGACCTTGACCAATTGTCAACCGTCGCGCACCGAGGATGCGAAGACTTGCATGCTCAGTCTGCCCTCTCACCACTTCGGACTTGAATGCCCGTCCGTCTTGCCCTCCTCGTGCGTCAGACGGACGATCTACCTTTGCGTGAAGCCCTTCCCGCGCCCAAGCGGGCCCCTACGTTCCGACCTCAAGCACCCGGAATCTAATGGTTGACAGAGCACTAGTCAATGGACACTCCGAGACGGAGGGTCTGGCGGCTGGGACCAGCTCGACCGCTCAGGATAGAGAAGCGGATCTCCAATTGGGCTTATGCGGGGAGTCTGCTCAGCGAAGAGAGATGCGCTTGGCGGGGTCGAAGCGCCAGCGAGAGCCTCTAGGCGAGCCCAAAAGGGCCCTCGTGGACCGAACTCAAGGCCAAGACGAATGGGATTGGTGGACGATATGGGACTTGAACCCACAACCTCCGCATTGCGAACGCGGCGCTCTCCCAATTGAGCTAATCGCCCGAGCCCGATCCCAGCATATCACCTGATGTAAAGCGATGCGAACGCGGCGGGAAGCATATAATACCGACGGGTCCGGCAGGGCAATCAGGTCAACGGCCAGCGCGGCAAGCCCCCGGACGGGCCCGGTAGGAGGGTTCTCATGAATCGGCGCACCTTCTTTGGCACGGCAGCTTCCGGACTTGCGGCAGCGCAGGCGCAGACCCTCCCGGCCAGCGACACCGTCAGCCTAGGCATGATCGGCGTGGGCGGCAGGGGCAGGAGCCTGCTGCGAACCTTCGCAGTTTTACCGGGAGTGCGCATTTCGTACCTTTGCGACGCCGATCAGGCCTCGCTGGAACGCGCGGCGAGAGTGCTGGAAGAGGCGGGCAAGCCCATGCCCGCCACGGCCAGCGACATGCGCCGCGTGCTCGACTCCCAAGATGTCGACGCCGTCGTGGTGGCCACGCCCGACCACTGGCATGCTCCGGCCACGATCCTTGCCTGCGATGCAGGCAAGGACGTGTACGTCGAGAAGCCGGCCTCCCACAACATCCGCGAAGGCCGGCTAATGATCGACGCCGCCCGTCGTAACTCGAGGATCGTCCAGGTCGGGACACAGTCCCGGAGCCGGCCCTCAAGCCGCAAGGCGATCGACATCGCCCGCTCCGGGGATCTGGGCGACATCCTGATGGCCAAGGCCTGGAACATCCAGCTCCGCGACAACATCGGGCACAAGCCCAACACGCCCGTGCCGCCCGGCGTCGATTACGAGACTTGGCTGGGGCCCGCTCCCTGG
Source organism: Bryobacterales bacterium (assembly GCA_022825595.1). GTDB lineage: Bacteria > Acidobacteriota > Terriglobia > Bryobacterales > UBA6623 > VXMF01. The sequence continues at coordinate 1,490 of JAJDWM010000632.1, forward strand.
ATCCCGTTCAACGAGAACCGTTTCCACTACAAGTGGCATTGGCATTGGCACTTCGGCACGGGGGACGCGGGCAATGACGGCGCGCACCAGATCGACATCGCCCGCTGGGCCTTGGGTGTGGACTGGCCCGAGTCGGCGAGCGGTATGGGCGGCAAGGTCTTCTTCGACGACGACCAGCAGACGCCGGACACCATGAACGTGACGTTCCGCTACGGACGCAAGGCACTGATCTGGGAGATGCGGATCTGGACCCCATACCCGATGGAGGGCCAGGACAATGGCGTGGCGGTCTACGGCACGGAGGGATCCGTGCACATCGGCCGGTGGGACCGCCGCTGGGGCTACAAACTGTACGACAATAAGGGCAAGCTCGTGGAGCACAACGACGCGAACGACGAGTCCGACCACCACATGCGCAATTTTCTGGACTGCGTCCGGACGCGTCGCCTGCCGGAGGCCGACATTTCGATCGGCCACATCTCCGCGATCCACTGCCACCTCGCAAACATCGTCGCCCGCACGGGGCGCACCTTGGCGTTTGACCAAGGGACAGAGACCATCGTTGGGGACCCTCACGCGAACCTGTTCGTCAAGCGGCGGTATCGCACGCACTGGGCGACCCCCGCAGGGGCCTGAGGAGAGTCCGCACACAAAGCATGAAGTCTGACCCGGACCCCGGTCCTCAAAGTTTCCAGCCGCCACATCTGAAGGCCCGCCCGGGAGCGGTGCCCATAGAAGGCCGACACTGGTCCCCGGGCAGAAGGGAGGGCCCGCGATGGCCCTGCTGATCGCCTGCGCCGCCGTCACCATACTGGCATCGGGATTCTGTTCGCTCCTCGAGGCGACCCTGTACTCCACCCGGACAGGCGTGCTGGAGGCCGAGCGGACCAACGGGAGGCGCAAGAAGCGGGCCGAGCGCATGATCGCGATGCAGAAGGACATCGCACGCCCAACCTCCGCGATCCTGATCCTCAACACGATCGCCAACACAGCGGGCGCCACAGTGTGCGGCATGCTGGCGGCCCGCCTGCTGGGAGCCCAGTGGGTCCCGGCGTTCTCAATCGGCCTAGTCTTGGGGATCCTGTTCGTGGGGGAAGTGCTGCCGAAGACCTTCGGAGCCACCCACTGGAGACGGCTGTGGCATTGGATTGTGTGGCCGCTGACCTTCATCGAGCGCTTCCTGTCGCCGGCAGTTAGCGTCACGCAAGGCTTCGCGAACCTGTTCACGCGCGAGCGAGGGATGCCTGCCATCACGGAGGACGAGATCCAGGCCAACATCCGGCTGGGAGAGGAGCACGGCGAACTCAGCGCCTCCGAGCTGCAGCTGCTCAGCGCGGTGTTCCAGTTCGACGACATGCTCACGCGCCAGGTCATGGTTCCGCGCGGGGAGGTCGTCTTCCTGGACGTCAACAAGTCGCCGGCCGAGTGCCTCGAACTGGCAAGGCAATCGCGGCACACGCGCTTCCCGCTGTGCGACGGCTCTCTGGACAGCGTTCTTGGCCTAGTGCACATCAAGGACTTGGTGGGCGCACCTACAGGCAACGGGCTCGACCTGCGTGAGATGATGCGCAAGATGGACCATGTCCCCGAGACCCTCCCCATCAGCACACTGCTGCGCCAGATGCAGAAGACCCACCGACACATGGCGCTGGTGGACGACGAGTACGGCTCCGTGGTCGGGATCGTCACCATGGAGAACGTCGTGGAGCAGATTGTCGGGGCCGTTCAGGACGAGTTCGATGCGGAGGCGCCTGAGATCGTCAAGGAGGAGCAGGGGGTGTACACGGTGTGCGGCCACGTGCCTCTCGGGAGGGTCAACAGCGAGCTGGGGCTGAGCCTCACATCGGCTGCCGTCGACACGCTCTCCGGGCTGCTGGTGGTTCAGCTGGACCGGCTCGTCAGGAAGGGCGACAGAGTGGAGCTCGACGGCGCCAGCACGGAAGTGGTTGAGGCCGAGGGCGGCCGAGCGACACAGGTGCGGGTGTCAGTCCACTCAACCTCAAGCGTCGCTGCGGCCCGCTGAGGGCCGGCCCAAGGGCGACCTGCCAGACTAGAACTCGAGCCCGAGGCCGCTGACGAGACCGTAGTCGTTGCGCGCCACGCCTTGCGCGGGCCGGGAGTCGAAGCGGTCGAACAGCCGCAGGGAATAAGAGAAGCGACCGGCGACCGGCACGCGCAGGGTGCCGTCATACTCGACGCGCCAGTGGCTGCGGTCCAACAGGTTGGGGTGAACGCTGAGGTGGCTCTCAAGCCGCAGAAAGCCAAAGACCCGAGCGGCCCACTCGACGCCAATTTGCGACTCCGCCCGGGCACGGTTGTCCTGGGCGCGCAGCCGGTCGTGAACGTACTCCAAGCCACCCAACAGCGAGACCGACGACCGCCGACGCTGCCACACGCGCCATCCGAGGCCACCCCCAGCCCGCGTTCGAAGGTCGAGCCGGCGGCGCTCATTGCGCTCAAGGGCCGCCAAGGCGTATGAGAAGCTGCGCCCGCCCAGATAGCGATCCAGGCGTGTGCTCAGGGCGTGGCGGCTCTGCGAACGAGTCCCCTCTTGGCGTGCAAAAAGCGAGTCCAAGCGCCCCGTGAACTCATAGTGCGCCGAGGCGTAGCCGGCCGTGGCTCCCACCGACGACTGCGTTTGGGACTGGTTGCCGCGGGCGACGCTGTACCCGAACTCGGCTGTTCCGTCCAACGCCGCGAGTGTTGCCCGGACGCTCTGTTTCCGACGCCCGCGTGCCAGACGAGAGATATCTTCAGACGCGATCTCACGCTGCGCGCCCGAGGGAGTCATGACCTTCAGTCGGTCACCTTGGAGCGATACGAGGCCATCCAACCTCTCGCCTTCGTCTGTCAGGACGGAGAGGCTCTCCTCCGACTCGATCCCTTCGACGTCCCTCCACCGTATCCTCAGCGAACCGAGCAGCTCGGTCTCAACCACCAGCCGCTCGCCATCGAGCCGCAGGACCTTCCCCGTGAGGCGATCTCCGTTACAGAGGATGACAGTGTCGGCGCCCAGACTCGGGGCGGCGAGCAGCGCGATAAGGGCGGGGAGGGTCTTACGGTGTGCGAGCATAGCCGACTCTGGCGCCGCCAGCCTGCGGCGGCACGGACTCATCCTTCACTCTAGGCCCGGACTGCGGCGCCGACGTACAGGAGAGGAGGGAATCGGCGGGTCCGCGCCTCAGGGCCCGGCAGTAGGCGCAGACTGCGGCGCCGTGGGATCTCCGGGCTGCGGATAGCGGGGCGGCGGCGGCACGAGCCCGGCCGGATCGAAGAGCCTTCCGGGGAGGTAGTCGCTCACGCGCGGGCCTTCGATCGTTCGGATCTTGATGTTGCGGTACCAGACCGGGTGGTTGTGGTGGGTGAGCGCGATGTGGCCCGGCCCCTTGAAGCCGAATCCGGGGACGCGCTTGAACTTCGTGCGCTCGACCCGGCCGAACATGTCAGGGGAGTTGAACTCGTACTCGAGCAGCTTCACGCCGTTCAGCCAGTGCTCGCCGTGCGTGCCGCGCACGACGATCCTGGAAGTGTTCCACTCTCCGGCGGGACGCACCGGCTTTCCGTCGACCGGCTTGTAGAGCAGGTACAGCGACCCGCAGCTGGAATACTCCCAGCCTTGCCTGCGGCGGTTGAGGTTCTCGTCGTCCAACAGCTGGTACTCCGGCCCTGTCGCGCGGAGCATTGATCGCCGCTTTGCCTCCGGGCTCAAGTGCGGACGGTAGCCCGGACCGGCCCATGCCTTCTGCACGAGGTACTTCACCCCGCTGTTCCCGCCTTGCACGAGCTTCCAGTCGAAGCTCAGTTCGAAGTTCTCGAACTCGCCGACCGTAACGATGTCGCCGCCGCTGTTGTCGGCAAGCGTTCGGAGCGCGCCATCCTCAATCGCCCAAGACTGCGTCGGAAATGCGGTGCCCTGGAAGCCCTCCCATCCGGTCGGTGTAGAGCCGTCGAACAGCAGTTGCCAACCTTCCAGCTTCTCTGCGTGGGTCAAGCGGTTGTGTGGCGAGTCTGCCAAGCCGGCGACTGTGGCGAGGAGGAAGGCCAAGATCGTGCGCTGCATCGGACTCTCCGGTACCAAGCATACCGGACAAACAAGCGACGGAACGACTCTAACGACTCTTCAGCCAATTCCCCCCCCGGCCACCCTCAATACCCAACGGGCCCAGCCGAACATGCTTGCGGTGAGCTGGACCAGTTACCCGATTCTCGCCCACTCGACCATCTCAACTCCACCCAGGTTGGACTGTCTCCCTGACCTACCATGCCTCCGGGCTGAACGCTTGCCTGACGCAGTTGTCCGCATGCCGTTGGCAAAGCGTAGTAGTTGAGCCATGGATCACGACCTCGATCCGACAAGGTCTGGGGACCTTTCGCTCTGCGGTGCCGCAACAGTTGACGCCGAGCGCTTGAACAACCCGAACAGCGCCTGATTACGCGTCGTTGTCGAGTATCCAACTCGGTGATCAGCGTCAGCCGGGCCGCGCGGGGATTCGCGAACAACGATTCGACGCTGTACCCGCTGGCTCGTAGCGTCGATCGAACCCGGTCTCGAGAGAGCCTCGTTGCGCATAGCGAACGAGTTGCGAGGACACCTCCGCCCGAACGTGCCGGTGGGTCGGTGCCGGTCAAGATCACGATGAGGCGCTGAACAGCAACTTGGCAGACTAGCTGGAACAGGACTCGCCGGGCTAGCTGGCATGTTGTCACGTCACCAACGGTCGTTAGAACGTCCTGTGGGCCGGGTGTCCGGGTGTCAACGGGACTCGCGCCTCGACGAAATGACGTGGTAGAGTACCTCTCTTGCATCCGACAGGAAGTAGGTATGTATGAGACTATCCATCCTTTTCGCTGCGCTCGCGGCGCTGCTAGCGATCGGCGTTTCCGCCCAAGCTCAGATCTGCGAAGTCAGGTACACGACCAAGAACCAGAGCCGCTACGTTACTGGACCCGTGAACGAGGAGTGCGGATGGCCCGACGAACTCCACTCGGCCCCTTTCGGCAACTGGGGCGTGGACACCGAGTACAGCGGGCGCGTGGACGGACACCAGTTTCAGGGTTGGTGCCGTTACAGGCGTTTAACCGACAACAACGGGCAATCCGATATGTATTGCGAGGACTCGTGGCTGCAATGGCACTCCTGCACATCCGATCTCGCCAGGTTCCGCGCCCCGAACACCGACTTCTTCAATGCCGCCAACGGTCGGGAGCAACAGACGATCGGTGGGACCAATGAACACGGTTCGGGCGTAATAGGGCTCAACGTTTCGTGTCCAGTGGATACAGACGGGGATTTTCACCCAGATTCCGGAGGCTGTCTGGACCTGCTGCGCCGAGATATCCCAGTGAGCGGCCACCGAATGAAGATCTACGAGTTGGACGGTTGGCCTTTGCTCTTTAATGACGATGATTGGGTATCCACGCTGCGGTTCCCGACGCTATACGCCCCGGTATCGGGGATCTCTTGCGACACTGAGTGGTGTGGTGGCGGACGCACTGGCTCCTTCCGGAGTTCCACGCTGGGCTCGTCCCGCGTCGTCTCCGCAAGTGCTGCGGTCGAGATCACGTCCGCGTCTTTCGTGAACAACGGAGGGTGCTGCGATCCGGTGAACGACAACACATGCAACTGACGAACCTCGGTGCCTTGGCGCTTGCCGTGGCCCTTCCGGCTTCCGCGGGCACAATCGAAGTCCAGCTGACTTGGGAAGAAGTTAGGACCGTGCTGGCCCACGCCTCCGTTCGTCCGCGCATCCGAGTGCGAACGACGGATCCTCCAGGCCAAGTGGTCCGAGCGCGCCTCACGGGGATTACGGCGGAGGGTCTGACCCTGTGGAGAGGTCGGGAACAAGTGGCGATTCTGCGGGACAATATAGGATCTGTCCGAATATTGCCGGCGAGGACCCACATTCGCAGGAACCGCACGATTGCCGCGATCCTAGCAGTTCCGATTGGGATTGGAGCGTACGTCGGTACGGTCGTGCTGGCTGCCGTTTCTACGGGAGGAATCCCTGAAGGCGGGTACGACATCGGGCCGTCGTTGGGGTTTATTGCCGCGGGCGCGGCCGTTCCGTTCCTCGTGTACAGAAAGGCGAGGAACATGGATCGAGGTTCGCTCTTGATTGTTGTCGAGCAGGGAAAGGAGCAAGAGAGATGATGACGACATTGTCGGCAGTTGCGGTATTCCTGACATGCTGGGCAGCACAGGGAGCCGTGCTGCAAGGGACGGTGCAAACGGCGGACGGTGAGCCATTGGCGGCGAGAGTCACAATTCTCTCCAACGCGAGCGGGGTTGCATTGGACACCTACGACACGGCAACGAACGGCACATTTGCTATCGAGGTCACAGAGGGGGGATTGGTAGCAGCAGCAGCCACGGCAACCGGATATGCCTCGGACGAGATCGATCTGGCCAACGGGGTTCCCTCCTCGAGAGTGATCTTCGTGTTACGCCCGATGCGGGTCGTGAGGGGAACTGTGACCGATTCTAGTGGAACACCGCAGGTGGGGGCCGATGTACACGTTCGTAGTCTGGGGTCGCGGAGGCGTCTCCAGGTGGATGATGCCTCGAGCGCTGCTACGGACGACTCTGGCGCGTTCGCGGTGGCGGTCCCTTGGGGAGGGTCCGAGCGCTTCGTGCTGGACGTGGAAGCCGAGGGATGGGTACCGCAGTCTTCCGGAGTTCTGGGCAGCGGTTCCGTGGGAAGTACCGGAGTGAGCGAAGGTTCTTCCGAGTCGGTGTCGATCGCCCTCGAATCCAAGGGAGCGGCGGTGAGTGGAAAAGTGACATCGGGGAGCGGCTCCGCCCAAGGCGGCGTTACCGTGCTGATTGGCGTCCGGACGCAGCCCGCCTCGACGGGCGTAGGGACAGGACCCGCAGTAGGTCCGGGCACCGGTCCGATTCGGCCTTACGGGCTAAAGTTCCGCACCCGGGCGGTCACGGACAGTGACGGAAACTACTCGGTATCCGGAATACCGCCGGGAACTCTCTCTGTGGTGGCAATCCGTCGCGGCGTCAGAATCCCTATTCAGCGGTTTCGAGCTGTAGGGGGCGGCTCGTACAGGGCGAATTTCGTACTGCCCTGATGTGAAACACCTCAGCCCGGAGATGTGGGTGTGGGGATGGATTCGGGAGTGGCGGCCTTTTGGAGGACGAGGTAGCCGAACTCCATGGCATTTCCATTGACGTACCTCAAGGTGCGTTTGCGGTGGTGCTCGTCATAGGCCTCTTGGCCGTCGTTAACGTAGTCTTGGATCCATATGACCATGCGGTAGATCAGGGTCGTGCGTTTGCGCGCCGTTGCGAGAGTTGCCACCTTCATTCCCTGCTGGCGTTCGTTGCAATGCAATCTCGCTCCGAGAGCACTGCTGGAATGGACCAGGGACATGGCCGCCATGCACAGCACATTCGCGATGTGCGTCGATTCTTGGCGTGACGTTCTGTGACCCGGCGTGGACGACGGCTCAACTGCCCGGGCGGGGTGCTGCGCAGCCGACTGCCCGCCCGGCCCGCAGCACGGCGGGTCGGGCGGGCCTCAGAGCACTGCGGGACCTGTGTGCTGAGGGTCGGCGCAGGTGCAGAAGAAGTGCCCGGAGTCCACTAACAGACTATGAAGAGTGCGACCTTCGCGCGGGAGGCCAGATGCGACAGGCGGCCGATTAGCGCGCCCGACTGTGCTGACGATCGAGGCACCTTCGAAGGGCGGCTCGCGCCCGCCCAGTAAGTCAAAGCTAGAGGATTGGCACCTCCGAATGCTGGCAGTGCAACCGCCAGATCGCCTTCAGCACTCGCCACATCGCTGGACAGTCTTTCCCCGTGGCTGCCGAAACGTCGCCGACCGGACTAATCCTCGTCAGGCAGTGCCTTGCCGGAGAATAGCGCCGCGCCCTCAATCAGGCCCTCCAGCCGGGCTTGGCGCTGCTCCAACGCCCCCATGCGAGCTTCCACCGCCGTTAGCCGCCCGTCGAGCGCAACCAGCCGCGCATCCGTGTTGGCCTGGCCTGTAAGGATCAGCCCGGCCAGCGCAACGCCTACAGCCAAGACGCCGATCAGCTCCGCGCTCAATCGCTTGATGCCAGCCACATCCGCAGTCTAGCGCCCTGCACACGCCCCACTGCCAAAGCGCACAACCCCGTCGGCCCACCCGTAGCGCATTTGCAGCTCTCGCAGTGCAACGTCGGCAGATCCCACCGCCAATCTTGGAGCACAAACGAGCGTCGTCTGTCCGCCCGCTACGAAGAATCAAGTAGTTGGACCCCGCGCTGACTGTTGAAAAACCTTGGAATCTGGACGCCCGTTTGACGCTTCGCCACAGTTGGGGGTCTCGGATAGGTATGCCGAGTGTAGGTGCGAATTGGCCTGAGATTGCTGAAGGCGGAGACGGATTGCTGGCTGGGCGAGTCTCTGAAGCGGGTTGTCTCTCCGGCTATGGTCTGGCCCGGGAGCTGTGTGAACGGGAAGACTGGCGCGACGCCAAGGGCAAGCTGTGCGTCGCCTCGCCGGCCAAGTTGCGCCTGCCGCTGCCGTCAACGCGGGAGCGTTCTGGGAAGGTTGCGAGCCCCTTGCAGCGCCAGTCCCCGACATGCGTTGTCGCGGCTGGGAAAGTGGAAGATCGTTCAGCTTGGGGTGCGCCTGAATGAGGCGGAGCAGGCCGCGACGAGCGCAGGGAATGCCCACCGCTACGCGGCGCTGACTGTGCCCACCTGGCTGCCTCTGCAGAACTGGAAAGCGCGGTTGTGAACCGACACGATGGCCCTCGGCACTGTCGGTGCCGAGCTCGCCAGTTCGCACACTGCAACCGTCATATCCCAAGATTCCCGCACGCTGCAGATTGCACAGGCAGCGTGGCGTGCACAAGACTCGCGGCCTCTCACGACGCCACCACAGCGGCAGGTGCCCTATGGGATGGCAATGCTGACAGACTCGGCCAGTACGGTGCATACCCTGCTGCGCCTCTGGATTCGCCCAACCACCGGCATCGGACTGCCAACCCCGCGTCAATCGAGGGACCGCATTCCCCACTGAATCGGCGAATCGTCGCGCCCGGCCCTGAAGCGCAGCATCCAACCCGCCTGCGACACGCCTTATGTAGGTAACCCGAGACTGGCGTGCCCGGAACTCCTCGCGACTAGACCCTTGGTAATTCCTGTCCCATCGCCAAGAAGAGGTCGGACATCCTGCCAGCGTTGAGCGTGCGCAGGAAGCGGATAGCGCAGTCGGCGGGCAGCTTGCACGGCCAGCAGCACGGTGAGGCTAACCTGCAGGCTATTTGTTGAGAGTGCGCTGCCACGAGCTTGCAGAATGTCTGCTTCGTGGTCAACCTTCGTTGCGCGAAGCTATCGCACGAAGAGGAACTCGGCAGTGTTGAAGAGCGCATGGGCCAAGTCCGTCCAAGCCTGCGAGACGCCGCCGCCGTCGGTGTCCTCGCGGGAGGCCAAGAACTGCCCGATATCGCCGACCTCAGCCTTGAGTGGCGGTCTGCCGTACGCCCTGAGATACATGTCCCGGATTCGGTCTTCCGGATCCCCGCCAGACCGCAGAGTGCGCTCCGCCCACAGTCGGGCTTGGTCGTTGACGAAC
>JAJDWM010000672.1 GCA_022825595.1 Bryobacterales bacterium
GCGCCGCCCGGATCTCCGCGCGGTCGAGGTTGGCCTCCACCGTCTCGCCGGGACTGGGGCGGTCGTCTGCGTGGCGGTAGGTCTCCAGCGGTACGGTGTCGACGGCGCGCCGTCGGCGCTGCGACACCACCGCGTTTACCAAAATACGGACGAGCCAGAGCTTCACCGGCCGTCCGCGTTGAAAGCCCGCAATGCCCCGCCACGCGGCGAGGAGGGCCTCCTGCACCTGCTCTTCGGCCAGCGTACGGTTCCCGGTCATCAGGACCGCCGTGCCAAAGAGCACGTCCTGGTAGCGCTCCACCAAGTGACGGAAGGCCTCGTGCTCGCCGTCCTGACAACGCCGCACGGCTTGTTCATCGGTCATAGGCTGCCCTCATGATCCAATCTCCTGGTGCCGTCCACTGATAACTACGCGCAGCCGGTGCGAATCGTTCCATGGCAAGCCAGGAGTCCGAACCTGTTGCGTAGTTCGCGAATCGCGGCCACGCAACTCCAGACTCCGCTCTCGGGCATTCAGCCTGTGTATTCGGTGCGGCAGCCAGATGGCCCCGACGCCAGTCACCAGCTTGCGGCGGCGACCGCCCGGCATGCCGAGGCCTTGTCCCTGCACCACATGACAATCGTGACGCCGGACGCTGCTATTGCCCAATATCCAGCGCCCGTACTCTGGTAGCACTGCGGAGAGCGGCCACGGGCGTCACTTCATGGCAAGAATGCTCGGGCAGGACTCGAGCATTCCCAGTCGGAGCGTTAGGCCGCAGGCACAATCGTGGCTTTCACGCAGTCCATGGCCATCGCGCTTCGGATGGCCTCTGCCACGCCAGCTTCAGTAAGCGGGAACGTCCGCTGCATCAGTGACCAGTCGTACTCGTCTTGCATGGCGTGCAAGTTGTGCATGGCCTGTGCCACCTCATCAGGGGTGAAAGCCCAGCTGGCCAGCACCTGCACTTCCTTTACGCAAATCCGATGCCAATTGGTGTCGATGCTGCCCGCGTCGGTGAACTGCCCCATTTCCACGAAGGTTCCGCCGTCGCGCAGCATTTCGATCCCCTCGGGCCCCGCTTGCGGCGCTCCGCTGCAGTCCACCACCAAATCGGCCCCATATCCGCCCGCCGCATCACGGGCGGCGGTTATCCGTGCGTCGGTCGTCTGATGGTCGTCAATCGAAACCGTGGCATCGGCGCCAAAGGCCCGGCAGAGCGCCAAGCGCGGCTCTTCGGGCGCGCCCACCACGACCACCCTTCCGGCGGCGCGCTGCCTAGCCGCGATCAGGGCGAGGACACCTATGGGGCCCGACCCCTGGATGACGACCGAATCGCCGGCCTTGAAACCCTCCAGCCCAAGCGATGACGCCCGATTGAAGGCGCGTGTCACCGAGGCGAACGGCTCGACCAATGTCCCGACCATGCCGGGCATGTCGTCTGGAAGTCGAAAGACTTTGGTTGCCGGAAACGCTTCGAGATCGAGAAAGACCATTTCGGCCCAGCCACCCCAGAGATGCGGCGGACGCTGGAACCCGATTTTGCGCCCGTAGTAGGTCGGGTTCAGGCAGCGGTTCGCGCGCGTCGGATAGTGGATGCAGTAGTGACATGACCCACAGGCCATCAGCGGCGGGATCATTACCCGGTCACCCTGACGCAGGGGGCGACCCATGTAGTCGCTCGTAAGTCCCGGCCCGATTTCATCGACGACGCCCGCCAGCTCATGGCCTAGGGTGAGCGGCCAGGGGAGGTCTCCCGGCCAGTGCCCTTGGAGGATGTGCAGGTCGGTGCCGCAGACGCCACAGGCGTCAATCCGAATGAGGGCACCTCGGTCGGGAACGAATGGCCGCGGCACGGTTTGCAAGTCCGGGCAAGTTCCCGGTCCGTCGAACGTGATCACCCGGACCGAACGACAACTGGTTGAGGTCCCGGTCATCACTCGTGCTCGCGCCGAGTGGCCGCTAGGTCTGGCTGGTCCAGTCGAACAGAACACCAAGCCATCCCTCAGGGCCGCACGCAATCATTTCGTATATCTCCGGCGCCCTGCTGTATGGGACGTCGTGCGTCACGAGATGGTCGACGTTCAACTCGCCCCGCGCAATCAGGTCGAAGACATAGGCTCGATTGGCGGGTCGCGTCCACTGGAATCGGTGGTACGGCTCCGGCGGATAGTCGAGCGAATAGTTGCCCAGGATGTCGAGTTCATGCCGGAGCACCTCGGGTTGGAGCGCGATCTCAACAGTGCCGGGTGGACTGCCGGATAGACAAACCGTGGCGCCATGGGCCGCGGCCTTGAGGCAGTCCACAAAGACCGCAGGGTTTCGCGCCACCATGAACACTACACGCGCTCCGCCCCCGGTCAGATCGTGCACCGCCTGCACCACATCCTCGCGGGAAGCGTTAATCGTGTGCGTGGCGCCCATCCGCCGGCTGTGCTCCAGACGCTCGTCCAGCAGATCGATTGCAATTACGGGGTAGGCGCCGGCGCGCGCAGCGAAGTAGGTGGTCAATTGCCCGACCAGACCCTGCGCGAACACGGCGACCGATTCGCCCAGATATGGCTTGGCGCGCCGGACCCCATGCAGCGCAACGTCACCTAAGACGCCAAACGTCGCCTGCGCGTCTGTTACACCATCCGGAATGCGGCCCGCATACCCGCGCCAGCTTGCATCTGTGCCTACATTGACCAGATCCGCGCCCTGGTGCGGCGAAATGATCAGGACACGCTCACCCGGCTCGTAGTCGTTGACGGACGATCCGACTTCCTCGATGACGCCGACCGCCGTGTAGCCAACTGATGCGTCACGTGACCGCGACATCTCGTATGCGTTGCGTTCAGATCCGGCACTGACCTGCGTCTTGCGAATGCGGACCAGGATTTCACCGGGTGCTGGATTAGCGACCTGGATCGAGCCGATCGCGGCCTTCCCGGTCGGCGTCAACACAACTCTGGGAGCGTTTTGCATATCTGAACTTATCCGCTGATCGATACACCCGCCAGTGAAACGCGGGCTGGACTGGGGCAGCCATTCTACTTGCGTGGCCACTCCGCGAATAAACTCGAAGGGTATAGGGCAGACCCTTGACTGGTGGAACACTGGCAGGGGTACGAATGTCGCAGGTGTGCCCGATCGCGGCTCTATACCCGAAGCACTGGACAAGATCCGAGGAATCGCCCAGGAGACAAGCCTCTGCCGATTCCGCCAAGTTTGAATGTCCCTTAAATCAGAGATTCCGAGACGCTTAGTATCGAATTGGCTGCGTCGCATCAAGCGAACTGACATCGACTCGGCCACGCAGCGAAGGCAACCGCAGAGTCGCCCGCAAATGCGCATTCGCAGTCGGCGCCGATCTACACCTTGACGCCTGTGGCCTTAACGAGCCCCTTCATGCACCTAAGGGCAACCGCTTCCGCTTGTTCTAGCCGGTTAGGATGGCCCACTATCGTCGGCACGTGGTCGTAGACGGACAGACCATCGCAGGCGACTCCCCGAAATTCGAGCGTTGCCAGCAGAATGTCGACCCGACCGGGGGCTGACCGAGAGGCCGGGAGACTCAGCCTAGCCCTCCTCGGGAAGCAGCACCACCCGCACGTAGCGGTCCTCGGTCAGATAGCGCTGGGCCACCGCGACGACGTCTTCCAGAGACAGAGCATCCAGGCGGTCTTCAAAGTCGATGATTCCGTCAAAGTCCAGACCCCGCTGAACCGAAGACTGGATTTGACCCAGCCAGAAGCCGTTATCCCGCAGTTGCTCTTCTCTGGGGTTGCGTAGCAACTCCTTTGCCGTGTCCAGGTACTCCTGCTCGCCCCCGTCCCGGAGCCAAGCCAACTCCTCGAACACTTCCATCAGGAGCTCGTCCGCACGCGCGGGATCGCTGCCGAACCCGATGGATATTCGGTACTCGGCATCCGGCAGCAAACTTGCTCGAGCGCTCGCGCCGGCGCTATAGGTGCCGCCCAACTGCTCACGTAGTCGCTCGCGCAGACGGGTCGTAAGCACTTCTGCCATGACCGTTAGTGCCAGCGCCTCCTGGCGGTTCCACTCCAGGCCCCCGGCAAAGTACACGCGCGTCCGGCTGCGCGGCTCGATGCCGATGTGTACCGCGTGGTCTTCCAGCGCAGGCGGCGGATCGATTCCCACGTCCTTCCAATGCTCCACGCGCCCCGTGTTTGGCAGGCTGGCAAGGTAGGTTTCGATCATGGACCGCAGGCTTTCCCATTCAAACGCACCCACAAATACGAACGTCGCGTCGCCCAGATCCGCAAACCGGTCGGCGTACACCGCTTCGGCGCGCTCGATGCTGAGTTCGTCTACCAGTTCCACGGTTAGCGGTCGCCTGCGGAAGTGGTTCTGGCTCAGCACGCTGTTCACGGTGTCAGCGAACACGGCATCCGGCTGGTCGGCTCGGGTTTCGGCCAGGGTCCGCAGGCTCGTCTCATACGTCGAGAAGTAGACCGGATCCAGCCTCGGTGCGGTCGCATACAGGGTTACCAGCTCAAACAGCGTTTCAATGTCTTCCGGCGATGTCTGGCCCCGAAAGCCCTCGAACAGTTCCCCGATGAACGGAGAAACCGAGACCCGTTTACCGGCCAGCAGCTTGTCCAGCGCAACGTTGTCGTGCTCACCGACGCCGCTGCCGGCAATTAGCTGATCGGCGTACAACGCGGACACGTGGTCGGCGTCGTCGACCAGGGAGTGCCCGCCCGGGCTGAAGGCCCCAAACAGAATCTCGTCGTTCTTGAAGTCGGTCTGCTTGGCAATCACCGTGATCCCGTTGGACAGGGTCCACCGCACGGCATCGATGGTCTCGATCTGCTCCTCACCAACGATGGTCCCCGGCGTTGGCAGCTCCGCGAGCAGCGGGACATCGGCGAAATCGTCGGCGTACGGCTCGACAACCAGCGAGTCGGCCGCCGCGAGTTGTGCCTGCAACACCGAGACCAATTCCTCGTCGTCCAACTCGTCGCCTCCTTCCGGACGCATGACCAGGAGCACCGTATTGCCGGGCTCTGCCCAGTTGGCGGCGACTTCATGCACGTCCGTCAGCGAGATCTCCGGAAGCAACGCCTGGTACATCTCCCACTCAGCCTCGATGCCGGGTACCGGGATTCCGTTGAGAAAGTGGTCCGCGTATTCCTGGGCAAAGTCAGCCGACTCTCGCTGATCTCGTTCCTTATAGATTCGCTCAATAGCACTCAGCAGGTTGGTCTTCTCTCGAGCCAGCTCGCTCTCGGTGAATCCGTGCTGCCGAGCGCGCTGGGTTTCCTCCAGCACCGCCGCGAACCCCGGCTGGACGCCGTCCTGTTCCACCCAAGCGCCAAACTGGACGACATCAATTGGATCCACAAACGGGCCACGCGAGCCGCCCGCCCCAAGGTAGGGCGGATTCTCGACCTGACCCCGCTCGAAGAATCGAGCGTTGAGCATCATGAACGCAAGCCGTTCCACCACGATGCGCCGAAGCGCCGCCAGATCCTGGCCGGTCTCCGGAGGCAGCTTTCTCAGAAGGAACAACTGCGTGCCCGGCGCCTCGGGGTCACTAAACACGTTGACACGGGGCGCCTCGTGCTCGGGCACCTCGAAGCGTGGCCGAAGGCTCGGCGCTGCGACGGCGGCACTCGCCTGGCCGGCTTCGCCCTCGGGAGGCGGTGCAAAGTGCTGGCGGATTTTGGCTTCGAATTCCTCGGTGTCAATGTCGCCGACAGCGATAACGGCCATCAAATTGGGCCGGTACCAGCGCTCGTAGAACCCGCGCAGGCGCTCCGGCGGAGCGGTTTCGATGACCTCCAGCAATCCAATCGGGCTCCGCTCGTTATATCGAGAGTCACCGAAGATCAGAGGAAACCAGTTGTCTTGAAAGCGCGCACCAAATCCTCGTCGGAGACGCCACTCCTCCACGACGACTCCGCGCTCCAGCTCAACTTCCTCGGGATCAAACGCAATTGCGTAGGCCCAGTCGCTGAGAATTTGGAATGCGGTCTCGAGAATCTCCGGATCGTCAGTCGGGATTTCAAGGAAGTAATTCGTGCTGTCGAAGCCCGTTGAAGCGTTCAAGTCGGGTCCAAAGTTGCTGCCGATGGACTCCAGGTACTCGACGATCTCCTGCTTGGCGAAGCGTTCGGTGCCGTTGAAGGCCATGTGCTCGACGAAGTGAGCTAGCCCCCGCTCATTCTCCTCTTCGAGAATCGACCCGGCCTTCAGGACTAGCGAGAGCTGAACTCGCTCACGAGGCTCTTCGTTGTGCTTGATGTAATAGACAAGCCCATTCGAGAGCGTTCCACGGACTACGGTTGGATCGAATCCCAGCGGCGCGTCGGACTCAGGTGTCGGTTCTGCCGTGGCGATCGGTTCCGGAGTTGCCGCTGGTGTGGCGGTGGCCGCGAGCATTGGCGTGGGACTTGCCGTGGGGGTGGCAACCGGCGCGACGGTGGCCGACGGCTCTGGACTTGCCGTCGCGGTTACGGCTTCAGGCGAAGTTGGGGGCGTATGCCGCGGGACCGGGGTACGCGCGACCGGGGTCCGCACAGCAGTCGCCGTTGCCTCCCGACTCGCGGTCGGGGCGACGGCTACTGCCGCCGCGGTGGCTATTGTTGCTGGAGTCGCCGGGGTGGTGGTGGCTGCAGGCGAGGGCGCACGACCGGGCGCTTGCTGTTCGGTCACCGCTGTTTCGGGGTCACACGCAACCAACGACATGACGATCAGCGTCGTACCGATTCCAATGAGTGCTGACTTCAGAATCCGGGCCATCTAGATAATCTCTCCGTCACCACGCCCGCCCGGCGTGACGTCTATAGACGATAGTGGAAATGGCTTCGGTCTGTCTGGAACGAATCTCACGAGTCGTGCCAGCCATAGCGCCACATCGTGTGAAGGGCGAGGGGCAGGATTCGAACCTGAGGCGTTGAGCCTTGAAACACGACTGGCTCGGAATCCGACTAGATTCGCGCTCGAACGGGTTTGCGATCTCTTCTCTTGGTCTCATTCAGCCCGGCAGTCTTGTTGTCGCACGGTGTATCCCGGTGTCTCCAGTTCAATCCCCGAAGAGAATGCCGAGCACCTAGAGTTGTCCCGTGATGTTCCGGCGTACTGTCGATTACGTTCCAGGAGGAAGACAGTCATCAGGGTCGCCGGAGAATTCCGGCGATTTGCCAGAGCGACAGGCAGCGCTGCACGGCAGATTACGACGCTGGTCAGCCAGGTGTCTCACCAAGGGAATGCGAGAGGCACCTAATGGGGGACGGCCTTCCATTCGGAGGCCAACCAGCGTCCAGCGGGGGACAGTGTGGCCGCTGATGCCCCTACAGGTTCTGTGAATTCAATGGAACGGATTGTCGGCAGCGCGCGTAGTTATCAGTGGACGGCAGTAGGAGAGTGGCGCATGAGGGCGGCTTATGACCGATGAACAAGCCGTGCGGCGTTGTCAGGACGGCGAGCACGAGGCCTTCCGTCACTTGGTGGAGCGCTACCAAGACGTGCTCTTTGGCACGGCGGTCCTGATGACCGGGAACCGCGCGCTGGCCGAAGAGCAGGTGCAGGAGGCCCTCCTCGCCGCGTGGCGGGGCATTGCGGGCTTTCAACGCGGACGGCCGGTCAAGCCCTGGCTCGTCCGCATTCTGGTAAACGCGGTGGTGTCGCAGCGCCGACGGCGCGCCGTCGACACCGTACCGCTGGAGACCTACCGCCACGCAGACGACCGCCCCAGTCCCGGCGAGACGGTGGAGGCCAACCTCGACCGCGCGGAGATCCGGGCGGCGC
>JAJDWM010000407.1 GCA_022825595.1 Bryobacterales bacterium
CGGGGCGCGGGCCCAAGCCTGGAGGGGGCTTCGATTTTGAAGGGTTCGATTTCTCGGATCTGGGAGGTCAGGGCGCCTCCAGTTTCAGCGACATCTTCGAGACGCTGGCCGGCATGCGCGGCCAGCGGCGCCAGCGGTCCCGGACTACCCCCGGCGAGGACCTTGAGTACACCATGGAGATCGCCTTCGAGGACGCGATCCATGGCACGAAGGAGCGCCTGCGCCTGAATCGGCAGCAGGCATGCTCGACATGCGGCGGTACGGGCCGGGGCCGGGGGGCCGGTCCGGGGACTTGCGGCCGCTGTAACGGCTCGGGACAGTTGCACCAAGCCGCCGGGAACATGCGCTTCAGCGTGCCCTGCTCCGCGTGCCGGGGCACTGGGCGCGTCGAAACGCCCTGCCAATCCTGCCACGGGGAGGGCCGCAAGCCCATGCTCACATCGATCGAAGTGCGGATCCCCCCGGGCACGGGGGACAACTCCAGACTCCGCATTCCGCGCAAAGGCAACGTCGGCGTCCGGGGCGGCAAGCCTGGGGACCTGTACATCGTTGCAAGCGTCGGGAAGCACCCGTTCTTCGTGCGGGACGGCGACAACATCCGCATCCAAGTGCCGGTGACGCCGGCCGAGGCCGTGCTCGGAGCAAAGATCGAAGTGCCCACAATCGACGGCACGGCCTGGCTGCGCATTCCGCCGGGTACGAGCTCCGGGAAGACCTTCCGTGTGCGCGAGCGGGGTGCGCGAAACCCGCGCTCCGGCATCCGTGGCGACCAATTCGTTAGAATCTCGATCGTGGTCCCGGCTATTCCCGACGAGTCCACGAAGGATCTCATGCGCCAGTACGCCGAGCGCAATCCCGAGAACCCAAGGGAAGCGATCGTGCGAGGCAGCTGATTGTGGCGAGGAGGGGCCGCCGCCGGCGCAAGGCGAAGACAAAGGGCCGCTATACCATCTCGGTCGTAGCGGAGCGCTTCGGCGTGCACCCGCAAACGCTGCGGCTCTATGAGCGCGAAGGGCTGATCGAGCCTGCCCGCACCAGCGGCAACACCCGACTGTACACCGATGAGGACGTTGCCCAGCTGGAGATCATACTCTCCCTGACAAGGGAATTGGGCGTCAACCTTGCCGGCGTCGAGATCATCCTGAACATGCGCAAGAAGATGGATGCGATGCAGCGCCAGATCCGCGAATTCGTGCAGTTCGTAAACCAGTCGATGACGGTCGCAGACGCGGCCGAAGACCCGCTCACGAACGCCCTGATCCCGCTGCGGACGCGCATGGCGCCTCAACGAGGCCAGTCCCCGGTCCGGGATCGCCCAGCTCGCGCGGATGACCCGGATATCGTGGACGTCTGACGCGACTCGGCTACACAACTCCCACGGCGTGCAAAAAGACGAGCAGGATGCACGCTGGAACCGGATACTTCAGCGTCCACAGCCAAGTCCCATAGAACCGAGCCAGAGCGCTGCCTGACCTGAATTCCCGGCTGCGGAGGGCCTCGTCCACGCGCCAAGCTGTGAAGAGGGCGATCCCCAAGCCACCGAGCGGCAGGCACCAGTTCGAAACCAAGTAGTCAACGGCGTCGAACCACGTTCCGGAGGCCGTTGCGAACGCGCCCACCGCGATGATCGTGACGCCGCACAACAGCGCCGCCTTGTGGCGCGCCATCCCGAAGCTCTCGATCAGCTGAGAAGCGATCACCTCGACCATCGAGATCGCGCTCGTCAGGGCCGCGAACACCAGCATCACGAAGAAGGCCAGGGATAGCAACGGGCCTGCCGCCATTTGGGCGATCGCCTGCGGCAATGTCACGAACAGCAGTCCCGGCCCGGCGCCGGGCTCCATCCCGAATGAGAAGACGATCGGGAACAACATCATGGAGGCCATGATCGCTACGAGCGTGTCCGCGCCGGCAGTGGCCAGCGAGGCCGAGGCGATGTCATCGCGCGGCCGCAGATAGCTGCCGTAGGTGATCATCGCGCCCATGCCCAAGCTGAGCGTGAAGAACGAGTGCCCCAGTGCCTCCAAGACCCCCGCAGCGGTGAGCTTGTCCCAGTTCATCCCGAAGAGGAAGTCCAGCGCTTGGCCAGCCCCGGGCATTGTCAGAGCCCGGATCATGAGGACCAGCAATAGCAACAGCAGGCCCGGCATCATGATCCGCGCCCAGCGCTCGATACCCTTTTGCACACCCGCCACCACAACCAGCACGGTCAACGCCGTAAACAGCACCTGCCACGCGATCCCCAATGCCGGCGTGCCCCTCAGCTCATCGAAATGCTGCACCGCCTGCGCGAAATCCACGTCGGCGAACAGGTTCTTGAGCGACAGGTAGGTATAGTGCAGCGACCATCCCGCGACGGTGGAGTAGTACGACATCAGGGCAAAGGAAGTAAAGACTGCAAGGCCTCCGACACCCAGCCAAGGCGAACTCCCACCGGCAAGTTTCCGGAAAGCCCCGACGCACGACGACCGCGAGCCACGCCCGACGAGGACTTCGGCCATCAGCACGGGAACACCGACCCCTACGATGCAAACCAGGTAGACCAGCACGAAAGCCCCGCCGCCGTTCTCGCCCGTGATGTAGGGAAACTTCCAAACGTTTCCCAAGCCGACGGCGGAACCAGCCGCCGCTAGGATGAACCCGGTCCTCGAGTTCCACTGCGCTCTCTTGGGACTTGTCATGGTGCCTGTCGCTCTCTAGTGTCTGGACTTCAGGGGCCTCAGGAAGCCGCAGGGCGCACAGCTTCGTCAATGCCCTGCTCGCCCTCCGACTTGGCGACGATGGCCGCGCCGCAGGAATCGCTGAAGACGTTCACCACGGTTCGGTACATGTCCAGCGGGCGGTCGACGGCCAGCATCGCCCCGACAATCAACTCCACTTGGGGGCCCGTCAGGTTAATTGCCTCGAGCACGATGAAGATCACCACAAGCCCCGCCGACGGCACGGCAGCGGCTCCGATCGACGCGAGCAGCGCGGTGAACACAACAAGCAGCTGCTGCTCGAAACCAAGCTCAACGCCCATCACCTGCGCAATGAACATCACGCCTGCACACTCGTAGAGGGCCGTTCCGTCCATGTTGACCGTGGCCCCCATTGGCAGCACGAAGGAGCTGACCCTGTCCGAGACGCCGACCTGCTTCTTCACCGCCCTGAGCGTTACGGGCAGCGTGGCCCCGGACGAACTCGTGGAAAAGGCCATCACGATCGGCTGCAGCATGTTCCGGAAATGGGTAACCGGATTGATGCCACCGATCAGGCGCAGGATCAGCGGAAGCGTCAGCAAGAGGTGGATGGTCAGACCAGCCGTCAGCATCAGAGCGTACAGCCCGAGGGACCTGAAAGACTCCAGACCGGTGGAGCCCACCAACTTGGCGATCAGGGCGAAGACCCCGACAGGGGCCACGAAGTGGATGATCCCGCCTGTCAGGCGCATCATCGCTTCAAACCCTCCTTCGAACACGCCCATCAGCCGATTGCGGTGCTGGCTCCCGAGAGTGCTCAGGCTGACCCCGAACACGATCGAGAAGAAGATGATCGCGAGCATGTCCGTGTTGGCAGCAGAGTCCACCACGTTCTCCGGAACGATGTCCAAGATCAGGTCCACCGGAGAGTCGACGACCTCAAGCTCTGGCATCTCCTCGGTCTCGACGGCGACCAGATTCGCATCCACACCGGGCTTGATGAGGTTGACCATGAGCAGACCGATAATGCATGCGCAGGCGCTGGTGAGGAAGTAATAGCCGAGGGTCTTGCCAAACAGCCGCCCCAGGCCAGCCCCGGCACCGACGGAAGCCACACCGGTCACGATTGACGTCACGACCAGTGGCACGATGATCATCTTGAGGAGCTTGATGAACAGCGTGCCGATCCAGCCGACCGTCTCACCAAGGGCTTCCCCGCCCACAATGCCGGCGATCACTCCCGCGGCCATGGCGATCGCGATTCGCCAGTGCAGCTGCTGGTGCCACTTCGCCCCTGCTCTCGTCGCCGACATGCCTACCACTCGGGACTGCCTCATTGCGGCCCGGACGAGGACGTCCCCCGGACCCACGTGTGTCCCAAGGCATGCAGCTTACCAGATCGCTAGGTCGAGAGACGCCAGGCACTGGATGCGGTCCAAACGAGCGCCAGAGCCCGCAGTTTCCTGTCCGGCGTGATGGTTCCGAGACGCCCATATGGGCACTAAGGGCTTCAGTCCGGGGCACCGACCCGGCGGACATCCGTGCGCGGAGACACCGACCAGCGGCATCCCGTCGTCCGGACCTCGGGAATCCCGCTGGAGAATCGTACGGTCCAACCAGGGTGGGAATCACCGGCCGGGCCGACGATGGGTGCGAATGGACCTCGGGGCCGTGCGGTCCTGCACGCGAGGCGGTGCCGGGCTCCGGCCACGCGTTCATGGCCGACAGGGAGAAACCCGGCAGCATGGGACTGCCCCCGCTCACAAGTATCTGTACGCTTACGAAACCCAGACGGTCACTGCTTGCCCGCTCACCCGCCCCGGCCGGAAGATGCGGCCAATCTGCCGGCAGATCTTCAAGTGCGTTCTCGCGCAATGGCCGACGTGGCCGTGCCGGGCAACATCGCTGTCGGATTCCGATCCGTGAGATCGTGGCCAAGGCGTCGCAGAAGGCATTCGTGGCTATCGACCATGGCCTCTTTGGAAGCGTGGAACGGCAACTGGGGGGGACGAACTGGAGGAAACGAAGCCATCAATTCCACCGCAACGTTGGATGACCTGGGCCCAGAGGGGGACTTGGAGTTGCCCCGCGAGCGCCAAGGAGTCCCGCAGCTCGGAAGCGCGCCAGTTTGGAGCGCGTGCTCGCCACCCGGCAGTACTGTGAGTGGAACACGGAGCGGCATGCCAAGTCTGTCTCGGGCGACTAGTGACGGAGACGATGCACCACGTTTGAGTCTGCGGTGCAGCACGAAGTTCGGGACATCACGGCCGACGACGGACTTCGTCACGAGCGAGCGGGGTGTCGACAGGCGCCAGAAGACCATTGACGCGCGCGGAGAGCCGCCAATCGCTCAACTTGACGACTAAGGCGTGACGAGCAGCAGCCTGCGAAGAGTTCTCGGAGCCGGGCGTCTGTTATCCTATCGGCAACGGTCTTCCAGTCGCGATACATAGGAATCCTAGGGTTTTGGTGTGGAACTGCCGTGGCGAGCCATGCGCCACTGCAGATTCGGCTGGTGGAAAGGATGATTCTTCGGTGTCCGGGCCTTGCCCCGGCGTTTCCGTTCGCGGCTAGCGCGGGCGGTGCCGGGAGTGGCCCGGCTCAGACTTGACGCGGGTTTTGGATTATGCAACAAGAACGGACTAGCTATCGTCGGCCACCGAGGACCGCCCTCAGGCGCGACGCGGGCCGGGCCCGCCCCACACTCAGGACGCGAGAAGTATTCCGCGTCGCCGCGACGTTGGATCGGGCTTCAGTGGCTCGGGAGATCATTCTCGAGTGGCTTGAGCACCACGCCAAGACCGACCTTCCCGAGCCGGCCTGGAATGGCGAGACATTCCACCACACGTCCGGCGACTGCACCTTCGCTGCGATCCGCGCGACAACGCCGGAGACTGACCTGTGGGGCATCCGCTTCATCGAGAAGGAGGCGGATGAAGCGGAGCGGGAGTGGACAACAGAGGTTGTGCTGCGGGAACGGGAGGGCCACGAAGCGGACTTCAGCCTGCGCAAGCTTGCAAAGTCCCACGAGTCCAAGCTGCGCGTCAGCCCCACCGCGCCTCCATTCCTCGAGCACGTCGCAAAGGAATGCGCAATGGAGCAAGGGGCCGCCAAGCTTGAGAAGGACCCGTGGGTCGTAGAATCCGAGTTCGATGCCGCAAGCCTCACTGAGTTCCTAGTTGACCCCGACCGCAAGACGCCCGCGTTCGTCCTGACTGTTCCGGAAGACGCCGAAGACCCAAACGAGCCATTGCTCGACGCCGCATCGCTCGCTGCGGACACGCTGGGACTCGCGAAGGTGATCGTATTGCCGGCAGAGTACACCTGGAAGCTGACCAACCGGTTCGGCAAGCGGCTGTCGGTGTATCGCGGAGCCATGCGCGTCTACCTGACAGGCTTCAACGAGCGCTCGGACCCGGAAGGGGGGAATGACCTCTTCATGCCGCACCGCATGGAGACCCAAGAATCAGCGTCCAAGCTCATATCACTGCTGCGGTGGATAGCCGCACGCGAGAGCCTGCGCGGCTTTCGGCTGGGGCAGGACGTGCTTTCCTT
>JAJDWM010000640.1 GCA_022825595.1 Bryobacterales bacterium
ACGAAGCACGGCCCCGCGTGAGAGGCTCAGCGCGACGGACGAATTGGACAGGTGAGCCAATTCGAAGCCCATGCAGAGTGAGAAGAACCAGCCCCCTGAGGCCCAATTAATCCGCTGCCCCACACGCCCCCGTGGAGGACGAGAATGGTCTGCACTCGCACCTGCTGACGAGCCTGCCGGGCATGAGTGCAGGATCAGCTGTTTCGGACAGCGGCTCAGAATGCAGTCGCGGTCCAATACGTGATCGCTCGTGCGCATATTAGTCCTCACCTGCCGGGCCGGGAAGTGTCGCATCGCGCGCCAGACGTGCTGTTCACGGGGTAGGAGCCGGACTCCCTTGGGGCAACGCCCAGCAGGAAGGCAGGCCGGGGCCGAGTGGTCTAGGTTCGATGTGGCGCTAGTGGCCCACTTCGGCAGCTACCCGGAACGCAAGCAAGATTCGGCACCGGGCAATCAGATCATGTCGGAAGGCCACAAAGGGCTCATGCTCGCAACGGTGGAGTACATGGTGCGAGACAGGCAGCTAGCCGCTCAGGCCAACGGGTAGCGAATCGGTGTCCACACCCGATTCATGGCTATTCGGTAGGGCTGGGTGTGCCCGGCCGTTGATCGGGCCAAGACCTTTCCCTGGAACGGCCAATTCTTGGCCGCGGCACAGAACGTGACAACGGCTGTCACTTTACTGGCGCTCGCTGCAGTGCAGGTGCAACACGGTACGTCCCACTTGTGCTTCGACCGCATTCGGCGACAGAGACTGCCTGCGGACCGGATCACTTGCTCCTCCCTGATGCTGCGTCTGCGTCTGCGTCTTCCCATTTGACGTCCAGACCCATCTGCAGGCGAGAGTGGACTATTTCTTTTCGGCGTGGGAGTCGTGGTGCGCATGCGCACGCCGGATCAAGTATGCAAGCTCTTCGATCTCTTCCGAACTGGCGAATGGAACCTGCGCTAGGATCACTTTCCCTTCTCCGGATAGCTTCGCTGCAAGGTGGCCCCGGCCGAGGAGGCGTTCCGCTCCAGGCTCGTCGAGCACGAGCAGCGAATTCCTCTTGTCAGCGACCTTCAGTACAAGGCGATTGCTCAGGTTGGCTCGAAGCTGCATCGGCAGGGCATCCTTGTCGGGCCTCTGCGTGACAAAGACAAGATTGATGCCCGCTGCACGGGCCTTGACGCCGAGCCGATTCGCATTCAGTTCCACAGCGTCCCGGTACTCGCGGATCATCATCCAGTCCGCGAGTTCGTCGTGGAACAGCCAGACTCGCGCCAGCTTGTCTTCGGATCCAACCTTGCGGTTGTAGGACAGCAGATTGGACACACCGGCTTTGGCGAGGAGCCGGTTTCGGCGCTCCATTTCAGCGACCAGAGCTTCCAGCGCTTGGATGGCCTTGCCCCGTTCCGTGATGAGCTGTCCGCAGGCATGGGGCATGCCACGCAGCCAGGGAAAATCGATTCCGGCCTTCGGGTCAATGAGCTGAATCTGCGCCAGGGCTGGCGAATTGGTCGCGCAAATGTCTAGGAGGAGGCACTGCACTAGAACTCCCTTGCCACTTCCAGTCTCGCCCGCGATAAGCGTGTGGGGGCCGTGCGTCGGCTGACCCTCGAAATCTCTTGCGACGTTTAGGTACAGCAGTTCCCCGTCGGATTCCCGCGCACCCAACAGGAGGCTAGTATTTACCGCCGGCGCACTCGAAGGCAACTGCCGGTGCCGCCACAGATCGCGCAGGCGAAGGACCGTTCGCTCAGGCCGGGCGACCATGATCACGACTTCCATCGGCTTGGCCAAGACAGTGATCACGTTAACGCCATGTGATGTCAGTAACTCTTGCCGCTTTCGCTCAACCTTCGGAACTGTCAGATTGTCAGATCCACGAAAGCGCACCAAGGCTGCGTTGGGTGTTAGTCGGGCTCCGACGAGGCCGGCCGTCATACCATAGCCGCGCAACGCCCGCTGGACCACTTTCACCGTGGACTCCAGCCACACGCGGGATGCACCGTCTTCCTGATCGCTCGTCTGGCAAGCACCGACCCACGCCGCGACCTCTTCCGACGCCCAAGCTATTCGCCCCGCCTGCGAACGCTCGTCCGGTCCACCTTCAGCAACCGGGCTCTCTTCGTCAGTGGCGACCGGAGGATTCGGCGCCACGGGACTCTTCCCGCTCTCCTCTTCGCCGGAATGCCAGACGGTTCCGCTGGGAGGCATCGCGACCCCGCCACTTTGGGGAGGACGGGACTCGGATTGACTTGCCGGTGGGTCTCCCTTCTCATGGGAGTCTCCCTGCGGGTATGTCCGGATCGAAACCAGCGCCTCCGACCAGTCTTCACGCTTCGGTTCGTCTGCAGCGCGCGATGCCCCGCCAGAAAATGCGAACGATCGAAGAGCTTCCGCTACAAGTCGCTTGTCGAAGATCTGCTGCCTGCAGTGCTTCGAGTCATTCAGCGGGATGGAATCCCCCGCGTCTACGTACTCGTCGTCGTCGTGGACGAAGACGTGAGAGAACCCGGCAATCTTGACGGGGACTTGGTCCCGGCGCACTTCATCCGACCACCTGTGGAGGTCCCAGCCAATCGAGTCTCCCTCGGGGAACGGCTCCATGCCTTCGAGCATGAACTCGCCGATACGGTGCAGCCAGATCTCCCGGTCTATTCGCGAATGCTGCGGATCCAGCGCGCGATCGATCCGCCTAATTGTTTCCACAAGCTGCTTCGCGGACTTCCGGGCTTGAGTTTTGTGCCCCACAGAGCCAACGAACTTAGATTCCGAGATCGCCACCTTGAGCACCGGGCGTCCATTCTCAATGCGAGGAGCGATCGCCATGATATCCGCGATCTGTTCCTCTCGCTGCCCGAACCACGTCGCGAAGTCGTCGAGACAATACCACCCGACCGGCAGCTCACCTCCGCCAAGGCTGATGCGAAGCTGTTCCATTGACAAGACCACCCCAAGCAGCTCGTTGGCGTAGTGTCCGTAACGGGCCGCTCTCATTACCACCTGACCCGACAGCACGTTAGCCTGATCAATCAGTGAGCCGATCACCCCGTCGTGTTCGCCGCATATCCCGGGGTCTATCCGCTCAAGTCTCTTCCGGAGCAGCACGCGCAGGAGCCGCGTACCGGAAACCGTGGAAACGATGATGTTACGGTTGACCCTTCGATCGTGGATGTGCCTGATTACACGTATGCCATTGTTGCTCAAGAGCCGACGGTCGACCAATTCATCGAAGTTGACCACCCATTCCGCGATCCTGTGGATCTCCTCGAACACTCCTCTGATCACGGGGTCTTGAAGACTCACTTCACGGGCAGGTATGACGTCGCCTGACAGGGCATTGTCGCCCTTCAGCAAGAGATGTATGGCGTTAAGGTAGGTTTGTCCCACGCGAGGTTGGGCGGGCGAGGTGAGGTAGACCGCAGTGGCGGTGTCGGCCGGGCCCTGCGGCCTCCGCCTAGACCATCGCGCCGGAACGTGATTCCGGATATCGTGGTCAGGACCTCCTGGAGAGCGCTTCCACACGATCTTGGCGCCTCGAGCAATCACATCCTGAAGTACGACGAGGTCAGCAGCACGATCAGTCCCGCCTGTAGGAATGTCGACCGAGTTCAGGACGCCCACGCGCAGCCGACTCAGAAAATTCCGTGCTGTTTCACTCGCCAGTGCCGACAAAGAGCCATTGCGCACGGCAACGTTCTGCTGCTCGTACATTCGCCGAATGCGTCTCGGGTCTGAGTGCGTCAGCAACAGGTCGCATTGGAGTTCGTCTTCTTGCTCGACACT
>JAJDWM010000567.1 GCA_022825595.1 Bryobacterales bacterium
TACAAGGGATCGTCCTCGATGGCTCTCCGGAACATCTGTTGGGCCTCGAGTTGCCTACCGGCCTGGACGAAGAGCACGCCAAGGTTGTTGCTAGCGCTCGCAAGCTGTGGATCCGCGTCTATCGCAGCAGTCAGGACGGACTCTGCCTCTGAGAATCGCGACGCCTCGGTATAGGCCGCGCCAAGTTCCGTGAGGGCTCGCGCGTTCCGGGGATCCAACTCAAGGGCCTTCTTAAGGGATGCAATTCTCTCCTGTTCCCCTCCGAGCTGTGCATGTGCAAGGGCTTCGCCGTAATGGTATTTGGCAACGCCCGGGTGATACGCAAGGGCTTGGCGATACTCACGGAGGGCTGACTTGGCGTCCCCGCGTTCAAGGTACCTTCCGGCCCTCGTCGCCGCTCGATTGGCCAGATCCTCCTTTTGGGACTGTTTCCTGCGCTGCTGCATCAAGGCCGTTTCTGCCTGAAGCGCCTCTTGGTCCCCGACTTCGCGCAGCACGGACAGGAGCGCGAACCAAGTCTCTTGGGAACCGGGCTCCAGGTCCCGGGCCCGCTTCAGGTGGAGAGCTGCCTCGTCCAGATTCCCCGAGCCGGCGA
Source organism: Bryobacterales bacterium (assembly GCA_022825595.1). Lineage (GTDB taxonomy): Bacteria > Acidobacteriota > Terriglobia > Bryobacterales > UBA6623 > VXMF01. The sequence continues at coordinate 596 of JAJDWM010000567.1, forward strand.
GGAGTGTCCCTAGTTCACGCCGCACATCCGCGTGCCCGGGATTGGCCGTCACAGCTCGCCGAAGTGCCGCCTCTGCCTGGGTCAGGATGCCGGTTCTCTTGAGGGCGAGGCCCCGAATGTAGGCCACCTCGAACTGGTCGACCCCGGCAGGCGTGGATTCTCCCCACGCACCCACCAAGTCAAGAGCCCTTGCGTGATTGCCTAGGTTCATCTCGCACTTGGCTGCGGCCAAGCGGGCACCGTGATGCCCCGGAGCCAGATCCAGCGCCCGTCCGAACTCAGCCGAGGCCTCCTCGAAGCGTTCAGCCTGGGCAAAGGCGGTGGCCAAGTTGAACCGTGCCACGAAACTGGAGGGCTCTTGCTTGACCAACGCACCGAGCACATCAATCGCCGAGTCCGTGGAACCGTTCTCCGAGAAGGCCCGGCCCAGCAGCAGCATGGTCTCGCCTTCTACAGGGTTCTCCCTGCGAAGCCGTTCGAGGTGCGAAATGGCTGCCTGATAGCGCCCATGGGCGAGGAGAGCGCGCGCAAGACCCCTACGAGTCTCAAGGGAACCAGGGTCGATTTCGAGTGCCCGGCGAAGGGCGTCGATCGCGCACTCGGCTTGGCCGGCGGCGAGCAGGCGCTCGGAACGCGCCTGCAGCGACGCCATCCGGGCGCTAGGGGACAGCGACGCGAGTCCGGCGGCCCCTTCGTCACATCGGAGCCGATCCTCGCCGGACGAGTAGAGGGATCCCGCCGCCACCAGAGCGACAAGCCAAGTGGCCTGGCGCCCGGCTCTCATGGGCATCAGTCTATCCGATGAACGTCGGCATTGTGGCCCGCCAATCCGCACGGCCGCGCCCACCCACGGTGAGTCTTGGCGAGGGATAGGCGCACGCTGGGGGTGATAGCATGGCCCCGGCCCGGTACAGCGACGGGCCAAGTGCTGAACGGAGGGTGTGAGGGTCGTGTGGGGTGCGGTCGCTCTGGGACTGGCGGCAATTGCGGTCCAATGCTGGAGTCCACCCACCGGCGCGGCACAGCAGCTCGAGGGAAGCGGGTCCGGCACTGGGGACGCCCAGGCCAAGGGGGCCGCCAGCCACGAGTGGATGCTCGGGGCACTCGCCGCTGTTCGGGATCGGAGTGCGGAGGAGAACATCTACACGGGGACCAAAGTCCTCGCAGATCGCCGGGACGAGCTGCGATCCCTGACGGTGGGCACGCGACCGGCCCGGGAGGCGCGCTTACGCCTTGAGGTGGGAAAGGACGACCTGCGGCTCGGAAACTACAAAGATGCAATCGCGCATTTCACGGCCAGCTATGAGCTCTCTGGCGGGATAAGCCCTGAGGCGGCCTTCCAAGCCGCCGTTGCGTTCATGCGCATGGGCGAGACCAACAACTGTCTGATCCATGCGGCCCCTGAGAGCTGCATTTTGCCGATCCGTGGAGGAGGTCTGCACAAGGACACCAGCTATTCGCGCGAGGCGATCCGCCACCTGACGGCCGTTCTGGCCAAGCGACCGGGCCACATCGAGGCTCGCTGGCTGCTCAACCTTGCCCATATGACAGTCGGGAGCTACCCGGACGAGGTTCCAGAGCGCTTTCTCGTGCCCCCTGAGAGCTTCGCGCCCGAAGCAGACGCACGGCCGTTTCGGAACGTGGCCACCCAAGTGGGACTTGCAGCCGTCAGCCTCAGCGGCGGTGTAATCGCGGATGACTTTGACAGCGATGGCTGGCTTGACGTGTTGGTCTCGGACTGGAGTCCAGAGGGACAGATGCGGTACTTCCGGAATCTTGGCGGCCATTTCGTGGACCGGACGGAAGAGGCTGGCCTGGCAGGCCTCTTCGGCGGCCTGAACATGATTCAGGCCGACTACGACAATGACGGCGACCTAGACGTGTTCGTCATGCGGGGGGCCTGGCTCGAAGACGTCGGACGGACGTACCCAAACTCGCTGCTGAGCAACGACGGAACGGGCCGATTCCGCGACGTGACACTGGCGGCGGGGCTGGCCGAGATCCACTACCCCACCCAAGCTGCGGGGTGGTCGGACTTTGACGTCGACGGGGACTTGGACCTGTATGTCGGAAATGAGCACTTCCCCGGCCAGCTCTTCCGGAACGAAGGCGACGGAACGTTCACCGACGTCGCGGGCCAAGCCGGCGTTACGAATGATGACTTTGCGAAGGCCGTGACGTGGGGGGACTACAACCAAGACGGCTATCCGGACCTGTACGTGTCGAACTTCGGCGGTCCGAATCGGCTCTACCGCAACAATGGCGACGGGACCTTCGATGATGTTGGGCCTGACCTTGGCGTGGACTTGCCGGTGAAGAGCTTTCCGGCTTGGTTCTGGGACTTCAACAATGACGGCATCCAAGATCTGTACGTGTCCGGTTATGAATGGGACGTGCGGGACGTCGCGGCCGAGCACATGGGCCTGCCCCCTGTGCGAACGGAGCGCGATCGGATCTACATGGGGGTCGGTGGGGGCGGCTTCGAGGAAGTCGGAACGTCAGTGGGCCTAACCCGAACGACCCAACCAATGGGGGCGAACTTCGGCGACATCAACAATGACGGCTACCTCGACTTCTATCTGGGCACAGGGTATCCGGCCTACGAGGGCCTCATGCCGAACCTCCTGTACCGGAATGAGGGCGGGCGGCGATTCATGGACATCACTACGGCTGCCGAGGTCGGGCACCTGCAAAAGGGGCATGGGGTTGCGTTCTTTGACTTCGACCAAGACGGTGACCAAGACATCTTCGTGGAGCTCGGCGGAGCCTTCGCAGGAGACGCCTACAGCAACGCGGTGTTTGAGAATCCCGGCACGGGGAACGGCTGGATCGTCGTCCAGCTGCTCGGGGGCGATTCGAACCGTTCAGCCATCGGAGCCCTTATTCGCGCCGAGATCGACGAGGCTGGCACGAAGAGGTCGGTGTTCCGGTGGGTGAACAGCGGAGGCAGCTTCGGTGCTAGCCCGCTGCGGCAGCACATCGGCCTCGGCGGTGCATCGGTGATCGAGAGGCTCGAGATCCGATGGCCGGGAACGGCGGCGGTCCAAGAGTTCACCGATGTCCGGTCGGGCCAGCACATCCTGGTCCGGGAAGGGTCCGAGGGCTACACGACCCTGGAATACGGTCCGCGTTCCGCACCGTAGAGGCCTCGCCCGAACCGTTCCCGGACGGGTGGGACGCGACCGCCGGCTACCGGCGCTTGGTGTACTTCAGCACGCCGCGGGAGCCGCCCACTTGGGCACCCAGCACGACTTCCCCGTAGGCAAGGACTCCTTCTGCACCGCTCGTCACCCTTCCAAGATCCGGAGCGGGATCGGGAATGAATGCCTGCAGTTCGCCGGTGCGGGCGTCGCCAATGTAGATCCCCCGCTCAAATCCAGGATTCCTCGGCATCCCGGAACCGTCTGGGTCGTACCCGGAGTCAGAGTCGGCAACAAAGAGCCGGTCGTCCGGGTCGATGTAGATGCCACTCGGTGAACCGAACTGCGCCCAAGTGGCGATGTGGGTCCCGTCCCCACTGAAGACCTGGATCCTTTGGTTCGCCCGGTCGCCCACGAAGAGGCGGCCCTGTGAGTCCATTGCCAGCGCGTGGATCCCGCGGAACTCGCCGGAGCCCGATCCGGCCTTGCCCCAAGCGGCGAGGAATGTTCCGCTCTTGTCGAACCTGACAATGCGATTGTTGCCGCCGTGCCCATGGTTGTGCCCGTCTCCTACGAAGATGTCGCCATTGGGGGCAACAACGACGTCCGAGGGACACCGGAACAGGTTTTCCCCTTCGCCGGGGGCGCCCGCCACACCCAAGCTCATGAGCAGATCCCCATCAGGGCTGAACTTGAGGACTTGGTGGCCCTTTCCTCCCTCATTGCCGGTCTCGCAGTCCGTATGGACAGCGTCGGTGACCCAGAGGTTGCCTTCGTGGTCGGCGTGGATCCCATGCGGCCAAATGAAGAGACCCGACCCGAAGCTGCGCATCAGCCGCCCGTCAGCTTCGAACAGCAGGATGGGATCCAGGTCGCTGCCGCGGCAATTGCTTCCAGCGCAGCGCTCGGCCACCCAGACCTTACCCGTCAGCCCTCCGCTCGAGTCCCGGTGGGGATAGATCGCACTGCTGGAACCCCACGGACGG
>JAJDWM010000019.1 GCA_022825595.1 Bryobacterales bacterium
GTGGACGTCGCGCTCCAGAATCCGGAAGGCAGCGAGGCTCACAAGAATGTCCTGATTCAAGTCGAGGAGGCCCGTCGGTGGGCTTTCGGGTTTGGCGGCGGAGCCGAGATCGGCCAGATCGCCCGAAACACTGCTGAACTGACGAACCCTGCAGGCGAGGCTGGCTTCAGCCCGCGCATGACGGTCGAGGTCACGAGGCTGAACGTGCTTGGCAAGGCCCACACGCTGAGTTTCAACACGCGGCTCTCGCTGTTGCAGCAACGTGGCCTGTTTACCTATCAGGCGCCGCGGTGGTTCGATTCGGACCGCTGGGAGCTTCAGATCACGGGCCTCTACGACACGTTCCGGAATGTGAACACATTCGCCGGACGGAGATTCGAGGGTGCCGTGCAGCTCTCGCAGAACCTCAGCAGGACCACCACCGTGCTGTACCGATATGCCTACCGTCGCACGTCCATTGATGACGAGACACTGAACATTGAGCCGCTCCTGGTTCCGTTGGTCTCCCAGCCGGTCCGTGTCGGGTCCGTCTCGTCTACGTATATCGCGGACCGCCGGGATAACCCGACCGACACATCGGCGGGCATGTACAACACCGTCAACGTTGCCTTGGCCTCGATGCTGCTCGGGTCACAACCCAGCTTTGCGAGGGTCATCGCCCAGAACAGCACGTACCATCAGGTCCGCCCAAGGGTGGTCTTCGCGCGCATGCTGCAGCTCGGGGTGGCGGTGCCGTGGGGGCGTTTCGCCACCGGAGGGAGGGAGGATGTGGGCTTCTTCCGGCGGCCGGACCCGCGCGTTCCCTTGTCGGAGCGGTACTTCGGCGGAGGAGCGAACTCTCACCGAGGCTTCGCCTACAACCAGGCCGGGCCCCGTGACGCTGCAACCGGATTCCCGTTGGGCGGGGGCGCACAGCTGCTCAACAGCGTTGAACTGCGCTTTCCGCTCGTGGGCGTGGGCATCTCGGGTGTCGTGTTCCACGACGCGGGCAACGTGTACTCGCGTCCCGGGCGGATCAGCCTGCGGTCGAAGCAGGTTCTCCAGCGCTCTCCGGAGGGCGGCCGGGACTTCGACTTCGACTACATGGTCCATGCCCTCGGCTTCGGCGTGCGCTACCAAACTCCGATCGGCCCAATTCGCCTGGACTTGGCGTACACCGCAAATCCGCCGCGCTTCGTTGGGTTTGACGGGACACGCCGGCAGCTGCTGCGCGGCGCCGGTACGTTCCGCGAACAGCGCGCGAGTGCCTTCCAGTTTCATTTCTCGCTTGGCCAGACATTTTGAGGATCCCGGAATGATGCGACGAATCTCGGTCGGTCCGGCGCTGCTCGCGATTTCTGTCTTGCTTGGCTCCCCCCTGCGGGCCGAAGTGATTGACGGAGTCGTGGCGATCGTCGGTTCGGAGGCGATCACCCTTTCTGAGGTGGGAGAGGAGATCCGCTTGCAGGCCATGCTCAACCGGGAGGAGCCAGGGCTGGCGCTAGAGCGCGGTCCAGAGGTGCTGCGCATGCTGGTTGACCGCCGTCTGGTCCAGCTGGACTTGGCCCTGACTCCGTTCTTGGCGGCGGAAGTGAGCGACGTGGAGGCCGCTCTGCGCCCATTGCGGGAAGATGTCTTCCTAGGGGGCCGGGGCTTCGATGCGGCGCTCGGCCACTATGGTCTGACGGAGGGCACTGTGCGTGAATACCTCCGCCAGCGCGCGAGTTTCGAGCGCTACGTGGCGTTCCGGTTCAAGACCGGCCTGCGGATCGACCAGAGCGAGATCGAGCGGCGCTACCGGGACGAGTACGTGCCGGCGCGGTCCGAGCGGGGATTGGCGGCGGAACCATTGGCGTCTGTCTCCGCCCGTCTCGAGGACGAACTCGCAGAGGAACAGGCCACCGAACTGCTCGAAGTGCGGCTTCAGGAACTACGCCTCCTGCACCGAATAGAGGTGCTGGGCCTACCCGACGGGAGCGGCACGTGAAATTGCCCGCCTTGCCTGGGGGCCCAATGGGCCTGGCAGCATTGGCGGCCGTGGCCGCAGGTGGCCTATTGTGGGGCTCCCTCGAAGTGTTGCTGCGAAGCGCTTGGCCGCTGGATTGGATGCGCGAGCGGATTGTCTCGCAAGCCAGCCGGACGTTTGGCGCAGACGTCACGATCGAGCAGCTGCAGCGGGGCGACGCGCGCCTCTCGTTCGAGCTGGTCGGCCTAGACGTCCGGGGCTCCGCCGGGGAAGAGTTCCTTGAGATCCCCAAGGCCGAGGGCCGGCTCGGCTGGCGCACGCTGCTCGGTGGGCGCCCGGTCTTCGAATCGTTGATCTTGCACGACCCCGTGGTGTCCATGGTGGACGGGGTCCTCGCCGCGCGAGCCGTGGACGAGCTGGGAGACCTACGCTCGATTTCCGAACTCGAGGTCCGCCAGTTTGAACTTCACAACGGTCGCTTGGACTGGAATGGTCAGCGTTTTCCATTGGCAGCACGAGGCAGCGGGGTCTCTGTGCGCTCTGAGTTCGACCCGGTCGCGCGCTCCCACCACATTGAGGCGTCCGTCGCGGAATTGGAGTGTTCCGCGCCATTCGGCGTCGTCTTCTCGGGTGCTGCCGCCAATGCGTCTCTGGTTGTCGGAGCGGCAGGGATTGAGGTCACGCAGGCCACTCTCAGAAGTCGGGGATTGGAAGCATCGCTGGAGGGTTCGCTACTGGGCCCCAAGCTTGAGACCGTCGCATTGCGCTACACCCTGCGGGCTGCCGTCCCCATGCTCGCGGCCGCTGCGGGATTCGATGGCGGCCAATGGGGCGGTGAGGTGGAGTTCGCCGGAGACGTGCAACGGGACACGAGTGCCGTAGGGCTGCGGCACTCCGGCTCGGTCCGTTCCGCTGGGGTCGAGCTGCCGCATGTGGATGCGGACGTGTCCCTATCCGGGACGTTCTCTGGATCCGGCACCAGCCTTGAGGTGAGCGACCTCAGGGGCAGCGTCCTCGACGGATCGTTCGTTAGCTCCATCTCCGTGGCCGGATCCTTTGCCGACTGGACTGTGGCGATGAGCGGACAGGCCGACGCGATCTCGCTCGCGGCTGCCTCGAGCGCCGCCGGCGCGGCAGCCACGCCGTGGGACGGCGTAGTCGGCATGCGGTGGAACTCGTCCGGCTCGCGTTCCGGCGGCGTTCAGACCGACGTCGCGCTAGAAGTGCTCCCTATTGCCGGCCCCTCCCACTTCCCGCTCGGCGCCGCCGCAAGCCTGACCCACTCTACGATCACGGGAACGGCCGAGATCGAAGACTTCTCAGTCCGCACTCCGAATCTGAGTGCGGCCGGGTACGGGCACATCGCGCTTGACGGCAGCGGCGCGCTGCGACTCGAGCTGGCCGCGGATTCGAAAGGGGGGGTTGAGCGAGCGCTGGCAGTCGCTCAGCGAGGGGCGGCGCTGCCTAAGGAGGCCCCCGAGGGATTCTACGGATACAGCGGAGCCGTGCTCTGGGAGAATCCGACCTTTGCCGGCTTGCGGTTCGACGGGACATTCTGGATCAACGACATCGTTGCCAGGTCGCAGCCGTGGGGACGGCTGCAGATCGACGGGACGCTGCGCCGCGAGAGCCTACACGTTCGCGAGGGCCGTCTCGAGGACGGCGCTGCTCAGGTGACGTTCTCGGGCAATCTGCCTTTGCTGGAAGACGGTGGGGCGAACATCGCGGTCGTCGCAAAGGGCCTCGACACTGCAAAGCTGTCCCGGACGGTCGGTCTTGAGCTGCCCGTAGCTGGAACTCTAGACATGCGTGCCAGATTTCTGGGCACGCTGTCCGCTCCGCAAGTCCAGGGCACAGTCGAGGTGGACGCGCCGACATGCTTCGGCGAGCGGTTCGACCACTTGGAGGCACGGGTGGAGTACGCTCCAGACTGGCTTGCCGTGCGCGATGCAGTGCTCTGGCGGGGCGATTCGACAGTCCGGGCGCGAGCGTCGTATGTCCCGGCGACTAAGGACGTCGAGTTCGCTGCGGAAAGCGGTCTCTGGGCTGTGGGGGGCTTCACTTGGGCCGGAATCCTGCTGCCAGGCATCATCGGGAACGCTCAGTTCGACCTTCGGGCCGAGGGTCGCGTATCCGAGGAGTCGCTGCTGAGTGATCTTGCGCTGCACGGCTCGTGGACTGTCACCGAACTGCGCGCGGGGGAGGTGCATCTCGGGGACTGGCGAGGGTCGCTGCGATCCGAGCGAACCGATCCGGAACTCCACCTCTCGTTGGATGCGGACCTGTTGGACGGCCACCTCCGCGGAACTGCGCAGGTGGGAAGAGCAGGCTCTGCGGAGTATCAAGGGACTATTGAGTACGCCAACATCAACCCGATGAACGCGGTCCCGATTCCCGGACTGGTCGCGTCGGGCGCCAGAGGGGCCGTGTCGGGAAGCGCGGACTTCGAGGGCCTCTCCGGCGAGGAGGGATTCTTCAGCCTCGCAGGGGTTGTCGACCGTGTGGAACTCTCGGTGCCGGCGGCGGACGGGACAGCCTACCGTGTCGCGAACGTGTTTCCGCTGCGCTGGGGCGTGCGAGAGGGCCTGCTCGTCCTAGACGCAATGAGCGTTGCCAGTCTCGACACCAGCTTTCAGGTCGACGGCACGATTGGCTTGCACGAACCCCGCGATCTGGACTTGGCCGTTTTGGGCGACATCAGTCTGGCCGAGATGCAGGGCGCCTTTGGGGCGCTTCGCCAATCCGGGTCGGCGAGTCTGAGCTTGCAGGTTCGAGGGACGGTTGGGGACCCATCGGCAGAAGGCACGGTGGCCTTGCGCGGGGCTTCGCTTGAGTATCCCGGAAGTCCGCTGCGAGTGAGCAACCTGAACGGCACGATCGTCCTGGAGGGGACTCAGGCGCGCCTGGACAGTCTGGTAGGCGAGTCCGGCGGCGGCCATTTGCGATTCGACGGCACGGCGCAGCTCCGGGACTCGGAGCCGCAGTACCGGCTCCAAGCCGAGGTCGACGCGGTCCGGGTGAACTATCCCCCGGCGGTTAGCAGCGTGATCGATGGGCGACTGACGCTCGCCGGGGCCGGCACGCGAAGCCTGCTCAACGGCCAAGTGCTCGTATCCCGGCTTTCGACTGAAGAGGGCCTGTCCATCGGCGAACTCTTCGCGGCCATGCGACCGCCGGCGGCCGCCGTCGCAAGCGGGCCGTTCTTGGAGGGCATGCAGGTCGCTGTGGACATCGGGGCCGTGCAGCAGCTGCCCTTCGAGACCCAGCTCGTGCGAGACGTCGAGGCCAGCATCGACATGAGCGTGATGGGCACTGTTGCCGCCCCCGCGCTCATTGGCGAGGTCCAGATCGTGGAGGGCGAGGTGCGGATGCTTGGCACGCACTACCGCATCAACCGAGGCCAGGTCCGTTTCTTGGGGCCTGGCCAGGCTGAGCCGGTGCTCGACTTCGACCTTGAGACTCGCATCCGGGACGTTGATCTTGAGCTGGTGCTGTCGGGACCGCTGGGCAATCTGAACCTCAGCTACCGCTCAGATCCCCCGCTGCCCTTCCACGATCTGGTGGACTTGGTCGCCGTCGGCAAGGAGCCAACGATCGACCCCAGCATTTCCTCCCGCCGCAGGCTGGAGCAGCAGTCGCTGGTCCAGACCGGCGCCGACGCGATACTGAGCCAGGCCATTTCGCGTCCCGTCTCCAAGCGGCTGCAGCGCTTCTTCGGCGTGAGCCGCCTCAAAGTGGATCCCCAGATCGGAGGCCTCGAGTCAAACCCGAGCGCCCGCCTGTCCACGGAGCAGCAGATCGCGGATGACATTACGCTGATCTACAGCTACGACCTGTCTTCGGCCCAGCAGCAGGCGATCCGCATCGAGTGGAACCCGGACCGGAAATGGTCCTTCATCGTCACCCGGGACCAGAACGGGATCATCGGGTCAGACATACTCTTCAAGCTGCGCAGGCGGTAGGCGCGGGCGGGCCCTTCGCCTCAGGCAAGGCGCAGGGAGGGGTCGGCTGAGAGGTCGAAGGCGTCGAATTGGGCGCGGACCAGCCGAGGATGTGCCGCGGCCGCGATCATGGCGGCATTGTCTGTGGACAGGGCCAGCGTGGGGAAATGGCAGGGGATCGGGCTGGACTCGAAGGCCTTGCGAAGTCCGCGGTTGGCGGCCACGCCGCCGGCCACGATGATCGACGAAAACTCTCGGTCGCGGGCCGCAAGGGTGACCCTTCGGGAGAGTTCGCGCACGACCCTGTGCTGAAAGGACGCGATAAGGTCCAGGCACAGGGTGCCTGCGGACGCCTGCAGGGCCTCGAAGCTCGGCTGTCCGCTAGCCATCAGCCGCCGCCGCGCCTTGATCTCGGAGGCCAGTCCGGAGCGCTCGACGAAACGTCGGACTGCCGTCTTCAGGCCGCTGAAGCTCATGTCGAGGTCGTTGCCTTTCATGCGCACGGCTGGCAGGCGCACGTTCGACGGGTTTCCATAGGGGGCCAGCCTGTCCAGGACAGGGCCGCCCGGATACCCGAAACCCAGCAGTTTGGCGACCTTGTCGTAGGCCTCGCCCGCAGCGTCGTCGCGTGTGCGGCCTAGCAGGCTGTAGGAATAGGTGTCCTCCGCCGGTCGCTTAACCAGGAACATGTGGCTGTGCCCTCCACTGACGACGAGCGCGACGGCGGGAAACTCCACGTCTGAGCCCTCGGCGCGCCGCTCCAGCACGACTGAGTGGATGTGGCCTTCGATGTGGTTGACGCCGATGAGCGGCACGTCCAGAGCAGCCGCGAGCCCCTTCGCATATGTGACTCCAACCAGCAGCGCACCGATCAGGCCCGGGCCTCGCGTCACCGCAACGGCGTCGAGGTCACGGTATTCCAGCCCGGCCTTCGCCACCGCCGCCCGCACGACCGGCACGATCGCGCGCAGGTGCTCCCGGGACGCGAGCTCCGGCACGACGCCCCCGTAGGGCGCATGTATCGCGTACTGCGACGAGATGACGTTCGACAGCAGGTTCGTGCCATCGGCGACGACCGCGGCGGCGGTCTCGTCGCAGGAGGTCTCGATGCCGAGAAGCTTCATGGGTAAGGTATGCCCCGGCGGCCAGGACGGCCGGCCGGGGCATTTGTGGCGCGCTTGCGCCTGTGTTGGATCACTGGCAGCCTGCCTGACGCGGCGCTGTGCCGGCCCGCAGGAATGTTGGCCCCGGTCTGGCTAAGACGGGGCTCGGAAACACTCCCGTGGTTGAGCTAGCTCTCGGGCACCTCCGCGTCCAGAACGATACTGCCAGAACTACTGTCACTCATCTCTCTGAATCACCCCCTTTCGCCAGTGGTTTGGTGAACCCATGCTATCTCACTCTGTGCGGGCAGACTCGCGACGATCACGACGGCTTTCGGAGGCGGCCTGCGGGGGGCGCAGTTGCCTGCTGGCACGCCGCCACACCGTCTCGCCGCAGCTGAGGCGCCGAGGGCGGGTGTCTGGGCCAGGTCGCCCAAGAGGGTTGGCACTGGCGCCTCCGCTTGATGTCCGGGAAGGCCCGAGGTCCGCTGGCGATGACGCCCGCGAACCGCCTGTCCCAATCGTGCGCCAGCGTGGCGACGCCGTCGACACTGTTGCCGTTCAGCCAGCTGGCGTGATTCCGCTCTCGCCCCTTTCGTCGGGGCGAACGGGGCTTGGCGTCCCCTTGCCGACCGCTACCAGTGGCGGAGCGAAGGTGCGCCACCTTGTCGGGTTGGTGATCGTCAGCTCCCCAACGCTCGCCCCGGCACTGCTGAGTCTAGGACGGCCGCAGGGCCGAGTGCCGCCCAACGGGGAAGAGCGGGGCGATCGCAGTGGCCACGGATCAACTCTTCAGTGGTGCGCTCGTGCTCAGCGCAGGCCCAATGGCCGATGTTCCGCGCGGCGCGATGCCCGAGCTCGAGGCTCCCCACTACGATGAGCTTGGTCCGGGTAGGATTCGCGAGGGCTTTGGAGTCGGCGGCGTCGGGCACTAGACTCGGGCTGCTTCCTGGACTGCCGCTAGAATGGAACCCGGGACAACCCGGGGCATTTCCATGCACAGCGTTGTAGTGATCGGCTCGGGTTGCGCCGGAAGCACCGCCGCGATCTATGCCGCGCGAGCCGGGCTAGAGCCGTTGGTGATCGAAGGCCTGGAGGCCGGCGGCCAGCTGACGCTCACCACGGACGTAGAGAACTTTCCCGGTTTCCCTGATGGCATCATGGGGCCGGACCTGGTCGGCCGCATGAAGCGCCAGGCACAGCGATTCGGAGCCGTGTACCGGCACGGCGAAGTATCCCGCGTCGACCTGTCCGAGCGGCCGTTCAAGGCTTGGATCGGCGATGAGGCTCTTGAGACGAAGACCTTGATCGTTGCGTCGGGTGCATCGGCGCGCTGGCTGGGCCTGCCATCAGAGCAGGCCCTGATCGGCCACGGCGTGAGTTCCTGCGCCACCTGCGACGGCTTCTTCTTTCGCGGCATGCCGGTGACGGTTGTCGGCGGCGGAGACAGCGCCATGGAAGAGTCGCTCTTCCTGACCCGGTTCGCGACGGAGGTGTCGGTCGTGCACCGCCGCGAGGAGTTCCGGGCGTCCAAGATCATGCTCGACCGTGCCCGGTCGAATGAGAAGATCCACTGGATCACAAGCGCCACCGTCAGTGACGTTGAGGATCCGGATGCCAAGGAGGTGACCGGTGTGCGGCTCAGGAGTACCGTCGACGGCCGCGAATGGGACCACAAGACCAGCGCCCTCTTCTTGGCAATCGGTCACATCCCCAACACGGGCATCTTTGCGGGCCAGCTCGATCTCGACGAGCAGGGCTACATCGTCTCCCACGGCGGGGCCAAGACCAGCGTGAAGGGCGTCTTCCACGCCGGAGACGTGCAGGACCGCGTCTATCGGCAGGCGGTAACAGCCGCCGGAGCGGGCTGCAAGGCCGCCATCGAGGCCGAGCGGCTACTCGAGGAAGAAGGCTAGGCCGGAACCGGCGTCAGGAAGAGGGAAAGAGCGGCACTTGGCCCGCTCCGCGCCTGCCCGGCCTCGGCGGCAGTCGCGTGCCGTACGGCGAGCGCCCGATGAGTCCGATCACCACCACGCGGTCCAAGGCTGCCTCAGGCACGAAGACACTCCGGTTGAGCTGGTTGGCGTCCGGCGGAGTGATCGTCAGGCCAGGCTGGCCCATCAGGAGCAGGTCATTCGGAATGACCCCTTCCATGTAGCCGCCGTCCGAGAACAGCAGTCGCACCCACAGGCCGGCCTGTTTCGGGCGCGATGCAAAGTGCATTCGCTGCCCAGCCTCGGGGTCCTTCCCGAAGTCGCGGACGAAGTACACCGCACGCACTTGGCTGTACGGCACGACGACCGTGCGCGCGTCCAGCGTCGTGACTTCGACCCCCGTGCCGCTCAGGTAGTGGCGCGGGTTCACATAGCCCTCAAGATTGTCGCCCCCAAAGCGGCGGACCGTCACCTTCTTTGTGCGCAGTCTGGACAAGACCTCACCGTTATGTTTCCAACTGCGGTTATGCTAGTACGGCCCGTCCCCCCGCGTCAACCTGTGGGGAGCTGGAGTGGGCTGCTCGGCCCGGTGCACCCATCCCTGCAGGACTTCCTCGCGTTCGCCAGCGTCGAGCGAGGCTTGGCTCCGAACACTCTGGCCGCGTACCGTCGCGACCTTGGACGGCTGGCGCTATTCTTGGCCGACCGCGGTTTGGAGCCTGCCGACGCCTCCAAGACCGACCTCCGGGACTTCTTGGGCAGTCTCCGCGAGGCTGGCCTCTCGGGACGTTCGGTGGCGCGCTACTTGAGCAGCGTCCGCAGTCTGTACCGATTCCTCCTGGACCGTGGGGTCGTCCAGGACGACCCGGGCACTGGCCTCCGGTCGCCGGCGCAGTGGAAGACCCTGCCGGAGACCCTCAGCTTGGCCGAGGTCGATAGCCTTCTGGACGCTCCCAGCCCAGACTCCGACCTGGGAGCGCGCGACAGGGCCATGCTGCAGCTGCTCTACGCCACCGGGCTCAGGGTATCGGAGCTCGTGGCGGTCAAGGTGACCGATCTGGACGCCGCGGCCGGCATCCTGCGAACGACCGGGAAAGGCGGCAAGACGCGTCTTGTCCCGGTGGGCCGGTCTGCCTTGGAGGCCATCGAAACGTACCGGAGCAAGCACCGCGGCGCCATTCTCAAGCGGCGGCTCTCCGACCACCTGTTCGTCACTGCGGCAGGGTCGGGCATGACCCGTCAGGGGTTCTGGAAGCTCCTCAAGAAGCACGGCCGCTCCGCCGGCATCGCCACGCGCATCACCCCGCACGCCCTTCGGCACAGTTTTGCGACCCACCTGCTGGAGCGGGGCGCAGACCTGCGCAGCCTGCAGCTGATGCTCGGGCACGCGGACATCTCGACCACCCAGATTTACACGCATGTTCTCCGCGCGCGCCTCCGCCAGGTCTACGACAGCCATCATCCGCGCGCCTGACTGCAGGAGCCGCGTCGCCGCTCTGCTACGCTTCCACCATGGACGGCGAACGACTGTTGTCGCGCAATGCTCGCGCGATGCGCTCTTCGCTGATCCGCCAGCTGACCGGTCTGGTCAACCGTCCGGATGTCATCTCGTTCGCGGCGGGATCGCCAAACGCTGGGACCTTCCCCCACGAGCAGTTGCGCCAGATCCACAACGACCTGGTCGACCGGGAGCGTGGAGGCGTGTTCCAGTACTCGGTCACGCGCGGCAATGCCCGCCTGATCGCCGCCGTGCGCGACCGGGACCGCAGGCTGAAGGGCGTGCGCTTGGGCTCGGCCAGTACGCTTGTTGTCAGCGGCTCGCAGCAAGGGCTGGACCTTGTCGCGAGGGTACTGCTCGATCCCGGTGACGCTGTCTTCGTCGAGACTCCCAGCTTCATCGGCGCGATGGCATCGTTCGAGAACGTGGGGGCGAAGCTGTTCGAGGTCCGCTGCGACAGGCAGGGCATGGACCCGGCGCACCTGGGCGCGCGCGTGGCCGAGGCCCGTTCGCTGGGGCACCCCAGCAAGCTTGCCTACGTGATCCCCAACTTCCAGAACCCGGCCGGTTCGCTGTGGTCCCGTCAGCGGCGCCGGGAGGTGTGCGCTGCCGCAAATCAAGCGGGCCTGCTCGTCTTGGAGGATGACGCTTACGGCGAACTCTACTTTGACGGGGTCGACAGCGCAGACCTCGCCCCGCTCAAGGCGATGCCCGACAGTTCCCACGTACTCTACCTCTCGACGTTCTCCAAGATACTCGCCCCAGGGCTACGGGTGGCCTGGGTCCATGGTCCCGAGCCGGTTCTGCGACGCATGGAGTACTGCAAGGAAGCCGCAGACCTCTGCACTTCCACCCTCGGGCAGCGACTCGTGCTCGAGTTCCTGCGTCGCGGCTGGATGCCTGCCCAAGTTGGGCGCGTTCGGTCCTTCTACAGCGCCAAGTCCAAAGTCTTGAAGGCAGCTCTGGGCGAACACTTCGGCCGGCTGGCCCGCTGGCGCGTGGCTCGCGGCGGGCTCTTTCAGTGGCTGGACCTGCCGGAGGGCGTTGACGCACTCGCGCTGCTTCACGCCAGCTTGGAAGCGGACAAGGTGGCCTTCATCCCAGGCGCGCCCTTCTTCGCCGGGAAGCCCCGGTCCAACTCGCTGCGCCTGTCCTTCTCCAACGTGGAAGATGAGAATATAGCCGCCGGCCTGTCCCGGCTAAGCCGGCGCGTCCGTCGGGCACTCGCCTGACGTCGCGGGCTGCACGGGAGCGGGTGTCGCGCCGCGAGCGAAGCCGACTGATGCCAGCCTATCCCAGTGACCTCGCGGAGCAGATCGGCCGGTTGGTCGAGGGCGAGGTGCGCTTCGACCCTTACTCCAGGGTCCTGTACTCCACCGACGCGTCAGTGTGGCAGATCGAGCCAGTCGGGGCCGTGATCCCCCGACACCACGGGGACGTGCGCGAGCTCGTGAGCCTGTGCGCCCGGCATGGCGTGCCAGTCCTGCCGCGCGGAGGGGCGACCAGCCTGTCTGGCCAGACGGTCGGAGAGGCCGTCCACATCGATTTCTCCAAGTACATGCGCCGCATCCTCGAGACCAATCTGGAGGAGCGCTGGGTGCGCGTCCAGCCGGGCGTCGTGCAGGACCAGCTTGGCCGGCACCTGAGGCCCTTGGGATACCAGTTCGGCCCCAACACTTCGTCGGCAAGCCGCGGGACGGTCGGCGGAATGATCGGCAACAACTCTGCCGGGTCACACTCCATCGTCCACGGGAAGACGATCGACCATGTGCTGGAACTGCGCTGCGTGTTCTCCGACGGCACCGACGCTTGGCTCAAGCCGGCTGAGGCTCGGAACCTCCCCGCGCTTATGTCGGGGGACGGCTTGGTGCCCGCCCTATACCGGGAACTGCCGAAGCTGGGCGAGCGCTACCGAGGTGAGATTCTCGATCGTTTTCCGAAGATCCTGAGGCGCGTCAGCGGATACAACTTGGATGAACTGGTGCGCGACGGGGATCGTTTCGGCGCCGGATATTCCAGCCGGCCCGGGCCGCTCAACCTCAGTCGCGTGATCGTGGGCTGCGAGGGCACACTTGCCGTGGTCACCGAGGCCAAGCTGCGGATCGTCCCGATGCCACCGGCCAAGGGAATCCTGGTCGTCCACTTCGACTCGGTCTTCGCGGCGGTGGACGCCACCCAGCTCATCGTCTCGACCGACCCGTCGGCCGCCGAGCTGATCGACGAGTTCATCCTCGAGAACGCCCGGGCCAACCCTTCGTTCTCGGCCAAGCTCGACTGGGTAGATCCCACCGCTCAGGCTCTGATGGTGGTGGAGTACCACGGAGAGAGCCCCCAAGATGTGAGCGGAAAGCTGGAGCGGCTCCGCCGGCTGCTGGGCAGCCGGCGCGTCGGCTTTGGCTACCTGCCCGTCACCGACCCGTCCGTTCAGGCGCGGATTTGGGGTGTGCGCAAAGAGGCGCTCGGAATCCTGATGTCCGTGAAGGGGGACCACAAGCCGATCGCCTTTGTGGAGGACCCGGCTGTCCCGATTGAGCGAATGGGTCGCTTCCTTGTGGACTTTCGGGCCGTGCTCGACCGGCATGGCGCGCGGGGGGGCTACTACGGCCACGCATCGGTGGGCTGCCTTCACGTGCGGCCGATGATCAACCTCAAGCAGGCCTCGGAGGTCCGCAAGATGGCCAAGATCGCCGACGAGGTCTTCGCGATCGTCATGGACCACGGCGGCTCGATGTCCGGGGAGCATGGCGACGGCATCGCCCGGAGCAGGTACAACCGGTGGCTGTTCGGCCCAGAGATCTATCGCGCTTTTCTCGAGGTGAAGCAGATCCTTGACCCGCAGAACATCCTCAACCCGGGAAAGGTGGTCAATGCGCCCGATCTGGAGCACGACCTGCGCTGGGGACCCGGCTA
>JAJDWM010000578.1 GCA_022825595.1 Bryobacterales bacterium
GCCGGGATCGCCGTAGAGGATCAGATGATGTACGATCTTGCGATTGCCGGGCCTTACCTCGAAGGCCGTGATGCTCTTGAGCTCTGTGATTTCGGGGGGCACGAGGACGCTGAAGCAGCGGTAGTCGTCTTCCCCGCCGGGATCGGGTGTGTAGGCTGGAGTCTCCAAGACCAGATCCGGCGTGCCAAGCACCCAATCCTCGTTGAACTCGACCGGCTCTGGCAGGTCTTCCGGATCGCCTTGCGGTGCTCCGGCGTCGACCCAGCGCGCGATCAGGTCAATCTCAACCTGATCGAGACTGCGCTCGTGCTGGAACTCGCCGTGGCCCGCCACGGGCTTCCAAGGCGGCATGTAGCCGGACTGGGTTGCGAACTTTATTGGCTGTGCCCAGTCCCTAGCTTCCCCGTACTCCAGGAGCGAGAAGGGCGCGACCTCTCCCGGGCGATGACAGACTTGGCAGTGACCTTGAAAGAGGCGGACGATCTGATTGCTGAACGTGACCGCGGCACCGTTAGTGGGTGAGAATGCGACCTGGACGAGGTTGGACGCGCTACCGTCTGCGACAACTTGTAAGTCCACCAGCTGCCGCTGTGCCAACGCGGAGGGAAGCGGCCCGATACGAATGCGATCAATCCCCGGGTCGAGGCCCTCAGATTCCTCGAGCAGAGCCGGAACGGACAGGCCTCCAATAGTTGCGGATACCTCCGTCGCATCCCGCAGGCCCGTTGCCCGCACGCTCAAGTAGACCTCCGTTCCTTCCACGCCCAGGCCCAGCGGGATGGCCTCGTGCGCCGAGCGGTTCTGATTGAAGAACGAGACGTTCTCGGCAGTCTCGGAACGGTCGGACAAGTCCATGCGCAGGGCCCGTGCATCTGCCAGGCCGCCTCCAGAGCCAGCTGCCGAGAACAGGCCAGGGCTAACCAGCTGGACACCGAACTCGCCGTCCTCAACTTCGAGACCATGCCGAAGCACACGCAGGTGCGCCGTTCCCGCTGGCAAGTCGGGGACGAGGATCACTAGCTGTGAGGGCTCGACCGCAATCAGCAGCGCAGGAAGCTCCGCCCCCCCTGAGCCCTCGACTTCCACGGAGTAGCCCGCAAGCTCAGCTGTAGGCAGACCATCGTCGGGCCTCACAGTGCGGGTAGAGAACTCTCCGCGCAGAATGGCCAAGGAACCGGGAGCAACGGAAGCTTCCGGGTTAAGGCTGGCGGCGGACATGAGGGCAATTCTGCCCTCGTGAGCGGCCGCGCCGTATGCACCGAACCAAGCGTAGAGGCAGGCCGACAGCGGCAGAACAGCCCTACTACGCAAGCGTTCAGCCATTGTCCTCATTCTAGCCGACGGGTCCCAAGATCGGGTTCCGGTTCGCGTCGCACCCTCACTGCTCTTGGTCTGGCTGGCGACACACAACACGGGTGGGCGCGCGCGGTCGCACCCGGCGCTCGAACCTTAAGGTCGCGCCTGAATGGTGGGACCGCTCAGCAGACTCTGGGCTGGTACCGGGGATATTGCGATCTTGCGATAATGGCCCTTGCCAATGGCGATCAGTCCACTTACTTACGCCGACGCCGGCGTGGACATCGAGGCAGCGGACCGGGTCACCGAGAACATCGGCAAACTCGCCCGGCGCACCTTCGACAGCAACGTTGTGGCCGGTGTCGGATCGTTCGGCGCCACCTATTCCCTCGCTGGCCAGCGGCTCAGCGATCCGGTGCTGGTCAGCTCGGCAGACGGCGTAGGCACAAAGCTCAAGGTCGCGTTCATGGCAGGGCGCCACGACACGGTTGGCCAGTGTTTGGTAAATCACTGCGTCAACGACATCGCCGTGCAAGGGGCCACTCCCCTCTACTTCCTTGACTACTTTGCCACGGGCCGTTTGCAGCCTGGAGTTGCGTCTGCCGTCGTGCGAGGCCTCAGCAATGCCTGCATCCAGAACGGAATCTCGCTGATCGGCGGCGAGACCGCCGAAATGCCCGGTATGTACAGGGATGGAGAGTATGACCTTGCAGGCTTCATAGTTGGAGCTGCGGAGCGTAACGACCTGCTGCTTGGAGATGGTGTTCGTGCCGGGAGCGATCTCATCGGCCTTCCATCCACCGGCCTCCACACGAACGGCTACTCTCTGGCCCGGAAGGTCTTCTTCGAGATCGGCGGATGCACGGTCGACACGCGCCCCAGCGGGCTTGCATGTACGGTCGGAGAGGAACTGCTGAAGGTCCATCGCAGCTACCTCAAGGCTCTTCGGACCCTCAAGGATACCGGTCTGCTGCTGGGTGCCGCGCACATCACAGGCGGGGGAATCCCGGGCAATGTGCCCAGAGTCCTGCCCAAGGGCCTCCAAGCCAAGATTTGGACGAACCGCTGGAGGGCTCCTCCGGTGTTCCAAGTCCTTAGCGAGATTGGATCCGTCGAGTCGGACGAGATGTACCGGACGTTCAACATGGGCATCGGACTGGTCGCGTGCGTACCACGCGGGGCCGCTTCTACCGCGATCCGTGCCCTGACGGATGTGGGCGAGCAGGCTGTGGGCATCGGTGTGGTCGAGTCAGGGACCAAGGGGGTCGTTCTGGACCCATGAAACGATTAGGCATCCTCCTGTCCGGCCGCGGATCCAATTACGAGGCCATCGCTGACAGCATTGAGTCCGGCGAGATCGACGCCGAGATCGCCATCGTGATCAGCAACAATCCGATGGCCAAGGGTCTCCAACGAGCCCGCGAGCGGGGCCACCGCGCCATCTGCGTCCCCTCAAAGGCCATGGAGCGCGAGGCGTATGAC
>JAJDWM010000781.1 GCA_022825595.1 Bryobacterales bacterium
GTGGACGCCCCTGCCAGGGCCGTAAATGGCCGCCGGCCGCAGAATGGCCGTCCTGCACGCCAAGCGCCGCACGTGCCGCTCGGCCAACACTCTCAGGCGTTGGCGCTCTGTCCGTGGGGCCGGCGGGGTCCGCTCGTCCACGTAGCGCACATCCCCGTAGACTCCGGTGGTCGATAGGTACGTGACGTGGTGCGGCAGCCCCCTGAGTGCGCTGACGACGCGCGGTGTGGGCTCGTCAAGCTGCCCTCGGCGGCGCAGGGTCGGAATCGAGATCAGGACGTGCGCACCATCTGCCGATACGGGAATTCCCGTTTCGGCAGCTGCATCGAAGGGCAACACGAGCGCTCCTGCCGATCTAAGGCACTGGAGGCGCTCAGGCTTTCGGGTCGTCGCTGCGACCTGCCATCCTTGCTCCAGAAGCAGCTTGGCCACCCTGCGGCCCGTGAATCCGCATCCCAGGATCAGGGCGCGGTGTCGCACTTCACCTCCGACTGGCCCGCGTGGCTCCCCATCCACTCCCGGAACTCGGCCTCGGCCCACGCCCAAGCGGCCTTCTTGTCACCGAACCCGTGCAGCCAGCGAACTTCGCCGGCCCGGTTCCGGAACCAGGTCATCTGCCTTTTCGCATAGCGGCGGGTTTGCTGGGCGGTGGCCTCCACCGCTTCCCGGAGGCTGCACTCGTCTGCCAGGTAACGGCGGCATTGCGCGTAGCCGAGCGATCCGAGCGGACGCCAAGATTCAGGGACTCCTCGATCGAGGAGTCGCTTCACCTCGTCGATCAAGCCTTCAGCGAACATGCGCCGTGCTCGCATGTCGATTCGGGCGTTGAGTGCGTCCCTTGGCGGATCCAGCCCCAACAGCAATACACGGTACCCGCGCAACGGATCCCTAGGCTGGTTCCACTGCTCTGTCATCGGGCGTCCTCCCCCCACGGACACTTCGATGGCGCGCACGAGCTTCGGGTGGTCGTTCGGGTGGATCCTGTCTGCCGCGGCTCGGTCCAGCCGCGCCAACACCCGCCAAAGGTGACCGTCCGGATGGCGCGCGGCCGACTCGTCCAGGCTCCTCCGCAGCGCGTCGTCGCGGGGCGGGCCATCGAACAGGCCTTTGAGCAGCGCTTCTAGGTAGAATCCGGTCCCTCCGACCAGGATCGGCAGCGTGCGGCGCTCGCGCAGATCCGCGAGCACTCGTTTCGCGTCGCGCGAGAAGTCTCCTGCGGAATAGACGTCGCACGGCGCGACATGGTCAATGAGGTGGTGCGGGACCTCACGGCGGACCCCCCGGCTAGGCTTGGCGGAGCCGATGTCGAGGAACTGATAGACCTGGACGGAATCGAAGTTGACGATTTCGGCCGCATGCCGCTGTGCCAAGTCCAACGCCAGTTCGGTCTTTCCCGAGGCGGTCGGGCCAACGATGGCGACGGCTGGCGCAAACCCGACCCCGATCACAGCCGACGGTCCATCTCCGGGAACCAGATGCGGCGGGCCGTTTCCCCCAAGATCAGCCGCCGGTCGCGGTCCGAGAGGTCAAGCCCGGAACGGTAAATCTTCAAGTGCTGGCCGTATGTGAGCGGGCGCGCGTAGCGTTCTGTCGGGAAGTGGGACCCCCAGGCACAGCGCTCGGCGCCGAAGAGGCCCACAACCCTCAGGACGGTGTCGTGCATTTCCTCGCATGGATAGCGATCCGCGCAGCCCGCTGTGCCATTGGCGATGAATGAGAGCTTGGCATACAGGTGGCGGTGCCCGCAGAGCCGTTCCAAGGTCTCGAGCGTCCTCTCGCGTTCGGGTCCGGCCTGAAGGCCCAGGCTGTG
This sequence comes from Bryobacterales bacterium, assembly GCA_022825595.1. Classification (GTDB taxonomy): domain Bacteria; phylum Acidobacteriota; class Terriglobia; order Bryobacterales; family UBA6623; genus VXMF01. The sequence continues at coordinate 1,811 of JAJDWM010000781.1, forward strand.
GTCCATGACGATCGGCAGGCTGGGAAACTCTCGCAGCAGGTTCGCCAATTGGCCCTCCAGCCCGTACCTGCCCAGCACGTTGACCGGAAGGCCCTCGTCGCCGGCTGCGCGCCAGAGGGCTCTCACTCCTGGATGGTCGAGCCGGTTGCCCGGGGCCGGGACGCTTCGCAGACCCCGCATCGTGCCTTCCCTCGCGAACTTCCGCAGTAAGGCCGGGGCTGCCTCGTCCAGTGGGTCGAGCGTGCAAATGGCCGCGATCCAGTGAGGGTTTTGTCGCGCCACTGCCCGGACGTACCGGTTGTCGAACCCATAGAACCCGCTGACCTGCACGGCCGTGACCGCGCGAACATCGTGGCGTTCCACCTCATCGGTAAGCCGCTCCATCGTTCCCGAGCCCTCTGGCGGGCGTGAGGGTTGGAGCTTCGGAGGATAGGCGGACTCGTCCGGAGAGAAGACGTGGGCGTGAGTGTCGATTATCAGCATGCGAGCTGCACAGTCAGGCTGGCCGGGCAGGCCGTCTCGGCATTAGCGCCGGGGCTCTCCGCCTACCCACACCGGTGACGAGTAGGCGCGTGCGCCGTCGAGTTGGTCGATACGCACGTAGTAGTAGTCTCCCGGACGTGCCTCTCCAGTGTCGGTGAACTCGATTTCGGCCTCCATGGGCTGATGCGATCCGATCACCTCCAACGTCACAGAGTCGCGGTCGACGGTTTCGGACAGGGCCTTGCGCGCGAAGCCGTCGGCCATCTCGCTTAGTGCGATCTGGAACTCCCTTGCCTTGAGTTTTCCAAGCGGACGTATTGGCACGGGAGACTTGCCCCACTCTGTGGCCTCGTCCAGCCGGAACTCGATCAAGGTCGAGGGCGATGCGCCCTCCAGTCCGAGCAGCAATGTGTCTGCTTGCCCTCTGGTCCCAGTGCTGAACAGGACGGTGTTGGGATCGTTCTCGGCGATTGCGGCCCACTCTTTGTGGCGGTTGTCGAAGTGGAGCGGGCGCATGCTCGCGAGCTTGGCGTCGTGCACGGTCAGCGAACCCGTCCACGGCCGGTAGCCGCGGGGGTTGTCGCGGAAGAATGGCTCAGACGAGGACGCAAAGCCCACTACGAGGCTGGTGATGCCCTGCAGTCCGGAGCTGAGAGGCCGGCTGGAGTAGACAGTCTCACCGTTCTTGACCACTGTCAGCCTGCGGATCGGGGCAGTGCCGATCACTCGAGCCCGCACCTTGCGACGGTCGGCGTAGGCGGTTCGCACGCCCATTCCAGTCCCGTTGACGTCCATTTCCAGGATGATGCGCTGGGCGTCGGTGACGGCATAGGCGCTCCGCTCCTTGAGGGCGTCGAATATTGCGTCCGCAGTCTTCTGGTCGGCTCGCACACCGGCCAGGCCGCCGAACTGGCTCAGCGACGATCTCGGCTGGCGGCTGGAGGTCCAGCTGTAGCCTGGCCGCGAGCGGTGGTCGTCGGAGGCGGCCAAGAAGCCGACTTGGTGGCCTTGGCGCAGGTAGTAGTTCCCGAACCACTCAAACGTTCCGTGCATCGACATGATTTCGACCATCGTCTCCATCTCGGGATCGTTGGTTCGCCAGTCGCCCGCTTGGTGCGCGTGGGGGATGATCAGAACGTCTTCGGTCGGGTATCTCGCCCGCAGGCCTTGATACATCTTGGTCAGCGTTGGCGCGATCTGGGCCCCGACCCGGTTGGCATCCGGAGAACGGAAGAAGACGTTGTGGTGGCCGCCCCACTGCCTTCGCAGTGTTCCCTCATACCCCAAGAACGCCACGAACTCGCCCGGCACAGTGTTCGTCCGGGCGAACTCCTGCATCGTCCGCCACTCGCGGTCGTCCAGCCAGATGTCATGCTCGGAGAGGCCTAGGAAGTCCAAGCGCGCATCCTCGCGAGCGAACTCGTACGACCGGCGGATCGAACCCTGACCCTCAGCCATGCCGGTGTGCGTATGCGTTTCTCCCCACCAGATGCGATAGGGCGGTTCTCGGCGGACCCATACCGGGTTGCTCAGGCCACGGATCTTCCCGTCGCCGCTGACCACGGAGAACCTGTAGACACCTTCTTGCGACAGACGAATGTCCGGAATCCTCCGCAGGGGCTCAGGACTTGGAGCCAAGGTTCGAAACGGCTCGCCGTTGACGAGAATCTCCGCGGCCGGCATTTCTCCTGTGGCACGGTTACCGGCGTCGTCCTCCCAGCGGATCGCGAGCGTGAATGGGCCTTCCGGGGCAATGATCGAGGGGACGACGGCCGTGACGCCAGCGGCCGAGTTTCCGAGGATCGAAAAGGCAGGCCAGCCGGGCGTCAGGAAGTTCCCGGACCCGTCCAGATCGACGTAGATCGGGAGGATCGCCTCGTCCGTAGCAAAGGTCTGCATTCGCCAGCCTTCGGATCCCTCGTTGCGGTCGCCGTACACGATCGTCACGGTCTCGCCCGGCTCCAACGTGCCACCGACTACTTCGAACGTGGGCATCGGAGCGGGACTGCGAAACCCTCCGTGCATTCCAGAAAGGGGAACGGTCGTGCGTTCCAGCCGCACTGTCGGTCTCGATGCTGATGCGGAGACGTAATGGGGGCCTGCGGCGTCGCTGTTCTGGACGAATCCCCCGTCGGCCTGCAACTGTTTCGCCACCATGATCCGGGCTCCCGGGCCCAGTGGGGCCTTCCCGACGGTGTACGTCTGGCGGATGGTGGCCCAAGAGCCCGCGTGGACGGGGCCCTCGGTCTCCAAGGAGACCGTTCCTAGCGCTTCCGGGTGGAGGTCCTTGACGGTGAACTCGTGGACCAGCGCGTCAACGCTGGCCAAGACGCTCGGTCCGGGTTGGATCCCCTCCAAGCGTTGGGCCTCCAGTGCTCTGAAGGCTGTTGCCACTTGGAGCGTGGCGTTGACGGGCACAGGGCCGTCAGTGAGAGAGTAGGCGTTGATCCAAGGCCAGAGAGTGTTGAGCCGAGCCTCGAGATTGGCAACGGTGGTCCCACCGCTGCGGGCTGCAAGCTGCAGCTCGTCAACACGTTGCCGCAATTCGTCGGACAGGTAGGACTGCTGCGGGCCTTGGGCAATGACCGCGGGATGCGCGGCGAGCACGGCCAGCAGCGCGCCGAGCACGGCTGGGGGGACTTTGCGCGGGGGCATCGCCAGACATTCTATCGACTAACCCCGCCGTCCCAACCGCGGCCCGAGACCTAGTGGCAAGCCAATCGCTCGGGGCGTCGCTGAGTCAACTGCCAGTTCGACCGAAGTGCAGTCTAGAGTTCGAAGACTGATGTCGGGGTGTCCTGCGCTGCAACGCAAACCTGCGTGTCGCCGGCTCCCGCGGACTCAATCGCCCCAGAGGCGCCCATCTCGGCGATGGCCGGATGATTGTTGTTGGTGCTCAAGTGAGCCAAGACGACCGTTCGTGAGTGCCGGTCCCAGTCTTGGGAAAGGTAGTCCGCTACGGCGGCGTTCGAGAGGTGGCCGCTGCGGCTCATCACTCGCTGCTTGAGGTCCCACGGGTACGGCCCGGACTTGAGCATTTCAAGGTCGTGGTTCGATTCCAGGACGAGCAGGTCGGAACGCCGGATGTGATGCCGGACCGAGTCCGTGACATAGCCAAGGTCGGTCACGATGGCGGCCCTCCGGCGGTCGCCTCGGACGCAGAATCCAACGGGGTCCACGGCGTCGTGGGAGACGGTGAAGGTTTGGACCTGGATCTCCCCGATGACGATGCTGGAACCGGCCGCGAAGGTCAGCAAGGCCGGCCGTTCCCTCTTCCACGAGAGGTGGGGGGCCGTGCGCTCGGAGACGAAGATCCGCACGCCCGTCCTGCGCGCCAAGACTTCGAGGCCCTTGACGTGGTCCGAGTGCTCGTGGGAGACGACGACGGCGTCCAATTCCCGGAAGTCCTCGCCGATCCGTGCCAGCCTGAGCTGGATCTGCCGACAGCTGAAACCAGCATCGAAGAGGACGCGCGTCCCCCCGCTGCTCACAAAAGTTGCATTGCCGCTCGAGCCGCTACCGAGCACACAGACTTGCAGGGTCGGAACGCCTCCTCCGAGAGACCGGCAGCGGCAAGGCCTGGCTCGCTCCCGGCAGTGTCCCCAACAATACCAGAGCCTTGGCGGAGCTCAGCTCCGTCCTGCGATGCGCGCGCGGGCCCGTTCCCAAGCATCCGGGTTGAGCAGATGCTTGGGCCTCTCCAGCGACAACACGAGCCTAAGGTTCTCGATCGCGTGCGTCAGGATGCGACGTTTCCCCTCATAGCTCGCCGAGCCGACGTGCGGCGTGACGATCACGTCATTCCTGTGCAAGAGCGGGTTGTCCGCGCTGGCAGGCTCCGGATCGGTCACGTCAAGGCCCGCGCCACGGATGTGCCCGTCATCCAGCGCGGCCAGGAGCGCAGCCTCATGGACCAGCCCGCCACGGGAGACATTGATCAGGATCGAACCCGACTTCATCTGCGCGAGCGTCTTCTCCGAGACCAGATGGCGCGTCTCAGCATTGAGCGGCAAGTGCAAGGACACAATGTCAGATTCGCTGAGCATCTCCCCGAGATCCTGGCAGAGGTCGACCCCCAGCCTGGCCGCCTTGCCGGGTTCCACGTACGGGTCGAAGGCCGACACGCGGGCTCCTGCGGCGAGCAGGATCCTGGCCACTCGAGAACCAATGCGCCCCAGGCCCACCAGTCCCACCCGAGAGCTGAAGATCTCGACGGCGGAGTGCCGTCCGTAGTAGTCTGGCCGGCGGTCGTGGATCAGGCGGTCAGAAGACTTCTTGAGATCCTTGCCCACAGCGAGCATCAGAGCTATGGCGTGCTCGGCGGTGGCGATTGTCGGCCCGTCAGGTGTGTACGTGACGGCTATGTCGCGCTCGGTCGCCGCCGCGACATCGATGTTCTCGAAGCCGATCCCCATTCTCGAGATCACCAGAAGGCGGGGTGCCAAGTCCATCAGCTCGCCGTCATAGTGCATTCCACCGGCAAGGATGCTGTCGGCTTGGGGTAGCTCGACCAGCGGCGCTTCCGGCGTGGCCGAGCCCGGCCCGATGGGTTCCGCGACACCTTGGAGCAGTCCCACGCAGTCGGACAGGATCTGGCGTTCGGACCATACTCGGAACATCTTTCGAGTCTAAGCCAGAATCGTCGGCCGCGGCGTCGCCGGTTATGATTGCTGGAGAGGTTCCCTACAGATGGCAGTCCACCACCTCCCCAAGGGCTACGCACCCCTCACGCCCTACCTCATCGTCGACGACGGCGCAGCCGCGTTGGAGTACTACAAGAAGGTGTTCGGGGCCATCGAGCTTATGCGCATGGCGATGTCGGAGGGCAAGCTCGGCCATGCCGAGTTCACGATCGACGGATGCCGCGTGATGATGGCCGACGAATTCCCCGACCTTGGCGCGGTGTCTCCCAAGACTGTCGGCGGGACGCCGGTATCGCTGTCCCTCTATGTCCAGAACTGCGACGAAGTCTTCGCGCGTGCGATCGAGGCCGGCGGCACGCCGATCAGGCCACCTGAGGACCAGTTCTACGGCGATCGGGCCGGCGTACTGAAGGATCCCTTCGGGCACCAGTGGACTGTCGCAACGCATGTGGAGGACGTGTCTGCGGAGGAGATGGAACGGCGCCTGGCGGCTATGGACGCTGCAACAGGCGAACCCTGCTAGTCCGGCCTCGAAGCCGCGGGCTTGGCGCCTCGATGGGCGCAGTCTGATCCCGGCCCGACCTCCGCCCGCCTGCCCCACCGAATCAGCGACGGGCCCCGTCAGCGACCCTCCGCCACAGGCTTGCTCGACACGGGAGCAGCGCACCGGTCGGATGGGGCCCGGCGCAGATATTGCGCATACGCAGTTAATGCGGCATACTAAGTGAACTTAGGCGGGTTCGCGGGTTGCCAGGCCTGCGGGCCTAAGGGGGTGGTCGCGGACACTCAGGCCCAGTCTCAGAGACGGGCGACGCACAGACGCATCCAGCCGCGACCGGGACATCCGCAAGCTTGGCGTTGGGCAGCAGACGGCGGGCCGTGCACGAGAATGAAAGGGGTGCGCAGTGATTGACCAGTTCGGAATGGCCGCGGGGCCGCGGAAGGCCAGAGTCGCGACAAAACGGAAGGCCAGAGTCGCGGTAAAGGCGAAGAAGAAGGTTTCGAAGTTCGCCCGTGGCAAACGCGGGCGCCCGCGCCGCCGGCCCGTCCCCGGGCCCGAGGACGCGGTCTTCACCGACGACCCGGTGCGCGTGTATCTGCGCGAGATGGGGGCTGTGCCCCTGCTTACGCGGGAAGGCGAGGTCGACTTGGCGCGGAGGATGGAACGCGGCAAGTTCCGGATGTGGAAGGCAATGTCCCGCAACTCCTTCACGATCAATGCCTTCCTCAACGACTGCGAGAGGGAGAGGAGGGAGGAGGTCAAGATCACGCAGCTCGCGGACATTCCGCATGGGGTGGACGGTCCCGAGGGCTTCAAGCGCAAGATAAAGGCCGTCCGCCGCCAGTTCCTGACAGTCCGTCGCGAGTACGGCAAGTTTCTCGACATCCAGGAGGAGCAGTCCAAGATCAAGCGCCGAACTGCGGCAGGCCGTAGGGAGTATCGCAGGGTCGACTGGCTGCGGAGGAGGCAGATCATCAGAGTCTCGCAGTCCATGCAGGCCATCCGCCTCAAGCAGCTTCTGTGGGACCGCTATTGCCGCGAGCTGCGGGAAGCGTGCACGGAGCTGGTTTTCTTGACGAATCGGGTCGAGGACGCAAGGGCGCGGCCCGGAAAACCGGCCGACTACCACACCGTGCTGCG
>JAJDWM010000276.1 GCA_022825595.1 Bryobacterales bacterium
GGATCGACGGACGATATTGGGTACTACGTGCACGAGGACCCGGTCACTCCGCGAGACCTCCAAGCGACAATCCTGCACCTGTTGGGCCTGGACCCATTCGAGCTCCACTACATGCACCAAGGGCTGAAGGAACGGCTGATCGGTCCTGCAGGCGAAGCGCGAGTGCTGAGCCAGCTCCTGTAGGAGCGCCCTTTCAGGTCCGCGATCAGACAGCCCAAGAAGGCCTGGCGGAACGCTTCCTGCCCCTCTGATCCGGGGCCAGCCCCATGACCCAAGCGTGATACGGTCTAGTCCAATGCCCCGACTGTCCCACGCCCTGATATGGGCAGCACTGGCCGCAGGCGCCTCAGCGGCCGAGCGACCCAACATCATCGTCCTCCTGTTCGACGATCTCGGCTACTCCGACCTAGGCTGCTACGGAGGCGAAATCGACACGCCGAACATCGACGCCTTGGCTAAGGACGGCGTGCGGTTTGAATCGTTCTACAACTCCGCGAGGTGCTGTCCAAGCCGCGCATCACTGATGACCGGCCTGTACCCTCCCCAAACCGGCATAGCCAGCTTCACTACTCGGGCGGCCCACCCGACGAGAGGACCGGCCTACCTGGGCCGGCTGAACGATCAGTGCGTGACGCTCGGCGAAACGCTGGGCAACGCTGGCTACAGCACCTACTACGTCGGCAAGTGGCACCTGCACCATGAGACGGGGCCGATCCAGCGCGGGTTTGACGAGTTCTACGGCTACGCCTTCGACCACTCGCATGACCAGTGGGACGCGGACTACTATGAGCGCCTTCCGGAGGGAAGGAATAAGGAGATCGATCGGCCGGACGGGGACTTCTACGCCACGGACGTCTTCACCGATTACGCGATCGAGTTCATGAGGCAAGGCCAAGAGCGCGGGCGACCTTGGTTCCTGTTCCTAGGGCACTCTTCCCCGCACTTTCCCGTCCAGGCCCCGGCTGAGAGTGCGGACAAATACTTCGAGACTTACATGCGAGGTTGGGACGTGCTCCGCCAAGAACGCTTCGAGCGCATGCAGCGCATCGGCTTGATCGACGGCGACCGCTGGAAGTTCACGGATCGGTCGTTGGTCCCGGTGGACCGTGACGATATCGCGAACGGGTACCCCGGAAGACCGAACCCTGCCTGGGCCTCGATCGACCCGCCCCGGCGAATGGACCTCGCCCGGCGAATGGCACTCTTCGCGGCGATGGTGGAGCACGTTGACCGCGGTGTCGGCCGGATCGTGGAACACTTGCGCGAGACTGGGCATTTCGACAACACCCTGTTCCTCGTGCTAAGCGACAACGGCGCGTGCTACGAGTGGGGACCATTCGGCTTCGATCAGCGGAGCCGGCAGGGGGTGACGATCCTGCACACCGGCGAGGAGCTCGCCAAGATGGGCGGACCGGGAACCTATCACTCCTACGGCAGCGGCTGGGCGAATCTGGGCAACACCCCGTTCCGGCTGTACAAGCACTTCACCCTGGAAGGCGGCGTGAACACTCCGTTCATCGCCCACTGGCCCCTCGGGATCCGCAATGCGGGAGCATGGATTCGGGAGCGAGGCCACGTGATCGACGTAATGCCCACCCTGCGCAGCGTCGCCGGAGCGGAGTATCCAAGCGGACACGCGGGCAGGTCCGTATTGCCGGAAGAAGGCGTTAGCCTCCTTGCAGCCCTCAATGGCGAGCCCCTAGCGCCCCGGACCCTCTTCTTCGAACACCAGGGAGCCCGAGCTGTCATCGAAGGGGACTGGAAGGCAGTTTGGGGCAAGCGCATGCCCACCGAAATCCGCTGGGAACTATACAACCTCAGCGCCGATCGGACTGAGGTGACGGACTTGGCGGAGCGCTATCCGGAGCGCGTAGGCAGCATGGCACAGAAGTGGGAAGCGTACGCCGAGCGCACCGGCATCGCCTGGGACCGGTAGTCGGACCCGCCAGGAATCTGTGGTTGGGCTGATCGATGGTCTGTAGGACAGATTGTGCAACTGCTCTCGGGGACGCTTGTGTGGCCATCACCGCTGTCGCAGCCCCAGGCACGATGCCCGCCTCTGGCGGGGATCGCAGTGGACCAATCGGTCGATTCGCAAGCGCCGGACCGGGTGACTATCGGTGGCGCCGCGCCACCGCGCATTCCTGAGGTCGGAAGCAAGTTGACCTCATTGCGCTTAGCCAGTGCGCGCCTCCCTGGGCTCCGATTGCATCTCGGAACTTGCCGGGATTCTCCCTGACCGAGCACACGTCCCGCGGTCGGGTGGAGACGTCGAACTGGCCTCTGGGCAACGGCACGCCTCAGCAGGCCCCGCGGCCAATCTCCTTCGCGTTCGACATACGTCATCTGACCTCGGCACCGGCTCCTCGCCGGAGCGTCAGCGCACGTCCGGGGGCCGGCGAGGGGTACCGCTCGGGGCGACCGGCAGGCCATCGGACCTCAGCGTAGGCAGGCGGGGGAAGCCCAGACAGGACGAAGTGCGCAATCGGCTCGCTGGAACTCAGGTAGCTACCGTCGCGGTGCACACGGCGCCACTGGCACGTGCCGTCCGGCCAGCAAAGGCCCACGCGGGCCCCTAGCCCGTCCGGATTCCCTGCGGATCCCTCCAAGCTGATGCGCACCCAGTCTTCCGAGCTTGTCTGGTTGATATAGAGGCGTGCCGGTCCGTTGCAATTGGCAACCACGATGTCGGTGTCGCCGTCCAAGTCAAGATCCCCAGCCGCAAGGCCGCGGCTGACCTTCGGTTCGACCGAGCCCCACACTGCGAGGCCCGAGACAACATCGAAACGCCCGCCACCACCCCGGTAGTACGTGTTGTCCTGGGCGAATGGGAACGGCGACCCGCGCTGCGACTCCATGATGGCGACGGCTCCGTTGGCAATGAAGACGTCCAACAATCCGTCGTGATCGAAGTCGGCCCACGCAAGCCCGAATCCGGTGTACGCGAGGCTGGAATTGCCGAGACCAAGGGTGTTCGTGGCGTCGCGGAATAGTCCCCTGCCCCCGTTCAAGTAAAGGGTGTTCGTCTCCTGGACATTGTGGGTCATCAGGAGGTCCTCGTCACCGTCGCCGTCGAAGTCGGCAGCGGCGACGCCCATTCCGGCTTCGACCCTGCCGTCGGCGTTTACGGCCGCCCCGGACTGCATAGCGACGTCGACGAACCTCCCTTGGCCGTCATTCACCCACAGCTGGTTCTCGGTCGTGTCGTTGGCGACGTACAGGTCCGTCAGTCCATCTTGGTTCAGGTCCGCGGCCAGCACACCGAGCCCATTCCCAAAGGCACGCCCGATGCCGGATGATTCCGTGACGTCGACAAAGCGTCCGTCATCGTTCCTGAAGAGCCTGTCCGGAACTGGGTTGTAGACCGTCGGGAGACAGTAATCCCGCTCGCCGGTCGGGGCGTAGCACTTCTTGTTGTTGCCTGGGGAGTAGTCGACGAAATTGGTGAAGAAGAGGTCCAGATCGCCGTCCGAATCGTAGTCGGTAAAGGTCGCCGACGTGCTCCAGCGTTCGTCCTGTGGGCCCTCCACCGTCTGGAACGTCCCGTCCCCGTTGTTGCGGAGCAGGAAGTTGGGGCCAACGCTTGTTAGATAGATGTCTGGATCACCATCCGCGTCGTAGTCCCCGACGGCCACACCCATCGCATAGCTCGCGATGCCCAGTCCGCTCCCTTTGGTGGAATCAACAAATCTGAGGACACCGTCGGGCACGATTCGGTTCTCGAACAATCGGTTCCCAAGCTGTCCGTGATCAGCGGCATCTGAAGGGCTGAATCGGGATGTGTCCGTCAGCGGACCGCCTTGCAGCGCATAGACGTCCAAGTCTCCGTCAAGGTCATAGTCCAAGAGCGCAATGCCGGGGCCCATGATCTCGGGGAGGTGATAGTCGCCGCTCGCGCCATTGAAGTGTTCGAACGCGAGTCGGGCATCGCCGGAAGACTCAAGAAAAAGCGAGGCCTGCTGATCGGGAGCAACCGACTGCTGCCCGCAAGCGGCCAACGTCACGAGGAGAGCTGCTACACGCAACGTCATGCCAAGCGACGAGTTTCCCACAGTGGGCCTGTTGTTGGGAGATCACGGTTGTGGGACCAGAACCTCTCTACCAGCGGGCCGAAGCGCGGCGCCCGTTGACTCCGTATCTGCTGAGTCGGCAATCTCCGCAGACGTCCGCGCGCCAATTCAGCGAGGGCTCCAACTGCAGCCGTATTGGGGGGCACAGTGGTATCGAGGGCCACAAACCACGTGACGGCACTGGTCAAGGCTCGCCAATTGTCCGGGCGAAGAATTCGGCCACTCTCTCGGCCAGGGTCACTGGCGTATCGCCCTGCATGCCGCGAAACCCGTGGTCGGCGTTCCGGACCATGTAGAGCGTGGTGTCGACCCCAACGTTGAGGAGGGCGGCGTGCAGCAGTGCACTTTGGTTGAACGGGACCGACCTGTCATTCTCGCCGTGCATATGCAGGAATGGCGGGTCGTCGGCAGTTGCGTAGGTGATTGGATTGGCCGCCCGGGCCCGGTCTGGGTGCTCCTGGATCGGGCCGCCGATGAACAGCGACTCTGGAGAGTCCGGCCCATCGTGGTCGATGCGCCCCGGGAAGTCGTTCATGCGCAGGAAATCGGTCGGCCCGAACCAATTGCAAACAGCGTCAGGCTTGGATGACACACCGGCGTTCTCTTCGTGCAGTGTGTCCCATTCTGACAAGTCGTGGGCCGTTCCAAGCAGTGCTACCAAATGCCCCCCGGCGGATGAGCCCCACGCGCCGACCCGTGTGGG
>JAJDWM010000674.1 GCA_022825595.1 Bryobacterales bacterium
ACCAATACCTGCTCAACATCCAGAGACAGCTCACCGACACGCTCCTATTCGAGGTCGGCTACTCCGGGAACGCCGGCCACAAGCTGCAGCGCATGTACGGCTTCAACACGCCGATCGAGCGCAGCGGCCCGCTGGACCGGACGTCGACCAACAACCGCCGCCCTTGGGGAGACGTGTACGGGCGCATCCAGACGATCGGGAACGTGGTCAATTCGAACTACAACGCGCTGGGCGTCAAGCTGCAGCAGCGTCCCACGCGAGGGCTGACCTACCTGATCGGTTACACGTGGTCCAAGGCGATCGATAACGGATCGGCGATCCGCACCAACTCTGGTGACGTGCTCTTCCCGACCAACAACTACAACCTGCGCAATGAGCGCGGCCTGTCGCAGTTCAACACGCCGCACCGATTCACGGCCTCGATCCTTTATGAACTCCCGGTACGCTTCGACAGCCGCGCGGTCCAAGCAATCGCGGGAGGATGGCAAATCGGCTCGATCATCACGTTGTCAACCGGTACGCCGATCTACGGCGGCCACTGCAGCGACCTCAACGGCACCGGCCAGAACAACCGCGGCGACGCGATCGGGGATCCGCACACCAGCAACCCGACCCCGCAGGAGTTCTGGAAGAAGGGCTCCGACGGGCGCTCGGCGACGATTGCCTGCAACGTTCCTGACGGGCAGGGCTTCAACGAGCTGACGTACCGGGACGGAAACCGCGGCCGCAACACGCTGCAGCGACCCGGCTTCAACAACTGGGACTTCTCGCTGATGAAGGACTTCGCCATCTCTGAGAAGTACCGGCTGCAGTTCCGCTTCGAGTCATTCAACTTCGCAAACCACCCGAACTGGAACAATCCCAATAGCAATCCAAGGTCGCGCAACTTCGGCGTGATCACTAGCGCTCGAGAAATGCGCACAAACCAATTCGCTCTCAAGCTCATCTCTTGAGCGCAAGCAGGCGAGCATGGGCCCAGTCCCCGGTCCCGGGGGCGGGGCCCATCGAGTTGCCGGTGCAGGGCAAGGCCCGTGGTGATGGGCGCTCATGGCTGGCGGCCATGAACTAAGCCGCACAGTCAGTGAACTTGATCGCGTCGACGTGGCCGTGACCGGTGCGGGCCGTATCGAGGTCTAGGAGCGGGCCTGGCCTTCCACGTGGAACAACGCGCCTTTTTGTTGCAGAATTGCCGGAGCTCCGACCGCCACGTCGCGGGAGGGTTGAAGTCCGTTCGCGAGGGAAGTTCGACGGCGTGCGGCCCGGACGAGCCAAGTCGTGCACTCTGGAGTTCGGCCTCAGTGGAGTCACGCCGGAGCGAAGCGGGCAGCTGGATGACGGTGGGCCAGCGCGTGCCCGCCCAAGTGCGCCAGAGGCTGGGGACGGTTACAATGTGCCCGTGAGCGTGAATCGCGAGACTTCCGGTCGCGATGCTGGCACACCGACGGCTGAGTCCATTCCTCCGAAGCGACTGACGCGCGACACGCAGTTCATCGTCACCTCCGTCCTTGTGGTCGGAGGACTTGTCTTGGGCCAAGGCTACCTTCTGAGCGCTCGTATCGACGACATCAACCGACGAATCGACGATCTGGACAAGAGTGTTAACAAGCGCATCGACGACTTGCACGACGATGTCCGCGAGATCAGGTCAATGGTTCTTCGCTATCTCGCCCAGCGGAGTTCGGAAGGTCTCGGAAGACCTGAACCAGGTAAGCCGGCAGGGGATGACCCGGCGGCCAATGGGCAACAGTCTTCCAACCACGTTCGCTGAGAGAGCTGACGCCAGTAGCCGGTACCAACGCATCGCTGGGTGGACGCCATCGGCTCCGCGTTAGGATTCGCGCATCGCGCAAGCTCCAGCGGTGACTGGACGAGCGGGGCATCACCTCCCCGAACCAGATCCACACGGACAAGCGCGATCCCCTTCCTCGGCAACTTGGCGCAACGTGTCGGGGGCGTCGAGTCGCCGACCCGGCCGAGCGGAGCCATATGGCACGCTTCGGCGAAGGCGGCTGCCACTTCCTGCGACGCGCCGGCAAAGGGCCGGACGCTAGCGCCTTGGCCGACGAGGGGACCCGGTAGAGGGCCGACCACATTAGATACGGGCCGGGTCACGGCAGCCTCAGGTGCGACGGCAATCGGGGGTGCATGCACTAGAGTCGTTGAGGACGCGCCTGTTGAACACTCGCCCATGCCGACGTACTGCCGCGGCCGCACAACACTCATCCCAGCCTTGGCTGGGCCGGCGATGATCCCCAGAGATAATTCCCACAGCCGCGAGTGCAAGGTGGTGCTGGGGCGACAGTTCGGCTACTGTAGGGACGGTACCTTGGCTGCCTGCCTCTCGGCCTTGCATGCGTAACCCGAACAGACTTACGCGCCCGCTGGCTACGCGAGTTTTCTTGGCAGGCTTAGCTTGCCTCTTGGGGGGCGTTCCCCTGATAGCCGCGCCGGATTGGCCGGACGCGGACGTCGAATTCTTCGAGCGGGAGGTCCGTCCGATTCTCGCGACGCGGTGCTCCGCGTGCCACGGCGCTGCGAACGCTATGTCCGGGTTGAGGCTGGACTCTCGTGAATCCGTGACAGCGGGAGGGAATCGGGGACCGGCGATTGCCGCTGGAAGACCGGACGACAGCCTACTGATCAAGGCCGTGCGGCACGAGTCAATCAAGATGCCGCTGGGCGAGAGGCTCTCTGACGCAGAGATCTCGGCGCTGGAGGAATGGGTCCTGCGAGGGGCACCTTGGCCTCCCGAGGACGCCCAGCCCGGCCCGACCGAGGTGGCGGGGCAATACGAGGCGATGCGGCGCGAGCACTGGGCCTTCCAGCCCGTAAGAAACCCTCCGACCCCCGAAGGCGGCGCGGAGGCGAAGGGCCTGCACGATGTCGACCGGTTCATCCAAGCCCGGCTCAATCGGGCGGGCCTAGCGCTGAGTCCGCCCGCGGAGCGCGGGGCGTTGCTCCGGCGTCTGAGCCTTGTGCTGACCGGCCTGCCCCCGACTCCAAAGATGGTCAACGAGTTCGTGGTCGCCACCTCGCCGGCGGCGTATTCGACGGCGGTTGACGAGCTGTTGGACTCCCCGCACTTTGGTGAGCACTGGGCCCGGCACTGGATGGATGTCGTGCGCTTCGGGGAGACCCTCGGAAACGACTGGAACTACGAAAACAGCGGGACCTGGCTCTACCGGGACTACCTGATCCGCGCACTGAACAAAGACGTTCCGTACGACCAGCTCATCCGTGAGCACATTGCCGGCGACCTGCTGAAGGAGCCCCGCCTTGACGCGCTAGGCGAGGTCAACGAGTCTCTTATCGGCACGTTCTTCTTCCGCCTCGGCGAGCAGGGGCACGACGACTGCACCATGTTCCGCGAGGTCCGCACGGACGTGGTGGACGACCAGATCGACACGCTCGGCAAAGCATTCCAAGGCATGACGGTCTCCTGCGCGCGGTGCCACGACCACAAGCTGGACCCAATACCGACGGCCGATTACTACAGCATCTACGGCGTGCTGGACAGCTCGAGGATGGTCACCAGGACTGTTGACACGCACCAAGCCGACTCGGCTCTGAAGGAGCGCATGACCCGGGCCAAAGATGAGGTCCGCAGAGAGATGGCTCGGTTCTGGCTTGCCGAGGCAGGTAATCTGCAGCGGCACCTGCTGGCGTCGCTGCAAGGAAGTGCACCCGTACCTCCGGTCGGCAATGCATCAGCCATCCTCGACCCAGAGCGGACTGAGAAGATTCGGGAGCTTTCGGAAGCTGCCGGATCGGACCTTCGAGACCCCTTGGCAGCTTGGGCGGCCATCGCCCGGAACGGAACATTTTCGACGGACGCCTGGGACCGGCTTGCAGAGCGTTACGAGCTGCGCCGCCGCCAGCACGCCGAGTTCAATGAGCAGGCATTCGACGTCATCGCGGACTTCGGCACCGGAGATCTGTCAGGCTGGCACGCCGAGGGCCGGGCCTTCGAGGCGCCGTCCGCTCCAAGTGGGCAGTTCTCGATCTTGCCAGCGGGAGCAGAAGTCGTGTCCGGAATCTTCCCGGCGGGGCTGTACACCCACCTGCTGTCCGAGAGGCTGAACGG
>JAJDWM010000269.1 GCA_022825595.1 Bryobacterales bacterium
CAGATCTATTCTGACGAAGTGATGCTGCTGACCGGTGCCAAGCACCGGTTCGCGAAGCGCAGGACGATTACTGCCGAGGAGGTAGTCCAGGAGGATCTGCTGCTCCCGAAGGCCGGCCGGACCCGGCGGCGCATCGACGAATACCTCGATCCATATGAGGACGACGTGCGGGTTTCCATGGAGCTCGAGTCCAGCGAGATGCAGAAGCGCTTCACAGAGGCCGGTCTCGGGGTCACCTTCATGGCAGTGACCAGCGCAAGGGAAGAGGTCCGGTCCGGCCGGCTGAGGGCCATCCGGCTCTTGCCGCTGCCCCTGATCCGCACGATAGGCTTGATATACAGAAAGGACAAGGCGCTGTCCCTCGCCGCGCTCGGGCTCATTCGCTTGGTTGGCGAGTTCGCCGCGCAGACGGGGCTTGGCCTCCCGTCGGTGATGAAGGCTTCATGAAGTGGGTAGCCAGAGCAACTCGGATCATCGTCGCTAGCCAAGAGGGTAGGGCTGCATACACCTCTCCGAAAGCCTGCCCGCCAGTGATCCTCAAGCATGTCAAGACGGTCTTGAGGGGCGCGCCGACGCGTTCGGTGATGGTTGCGAATCGCGAGGCATTGGTCGCGCTCCGACGCAACGGATCGAATGAACCTGTCCGTCCCAAGCCCGAAGACAAGAAGGTCGTGCGCCCGGGCCGCTGGCTAGACATCCTGCTGTCGAGGTGGGGGTATGCGGTTACAGGGGTCCTGCTCGTCGCGGCGGCCATTGCCTTCCTCTTGGCTTGGGCATCCGCAGGCTAGGCCGGGATCGCGGTCCGTTCAGTGGTCTCGGGCCGGTTTCACCGTCCTGACGTAGCAGCACGCGACCGATAGAGCCGGCGCAGAATAGAAGCAAGATGGGGTTTGAGTTCTGGAGCGTGGCGGACTACGCGAGGCGGCTCGAGCGCGGTGTCGATGATGCGTTTCGGTACCGGATGATGATTCACGACTTGCCGCGTTACTACCACTCGGCGTCGCCCGACGTCCGCAAATGGATGTTGGCCGAGCCGCCGCCCCTGACAGAGCGGAAGTGGGATGCCCTGCTGGCCGCCGTCTCAGAGCACTTGGCGATTGTCCATGGCGAGGATGTGCCGGAGTGGGTGAACGAGGAAGAGCGCTTCTTGGACATTCCGTGGCGAGTGCTGGGGGAGGGAGAGAATCCGTTCTTGTGGATCACCGGTTCTCCGGGCGCCTTTCACCGGCACGGCGTGTTGGTGAACGGCAAGGACTTGGACGAGCGCGGAGGTCATCGTTGGTATGCAGCCATTCTCTCTCGATGACCTGTACGAAGGGCTCCGAGCGCTCGCTGAGAAGCTGGAAGCAAGGAACGTCTACGCGCACTTGTATGTAGTTGGCGGCGCAGCGATGGCCATGACGTTTTCGCCGGATAGGACGACGAGGGATATCGATGCGGTGATTGGAGGAGACGGCAGCGTCGTGCTGGAGTGCGTGACAGCTGTTGTGGCTGAGCGGGAATGGCCCGCGAATTGGTTGAACGACAATGTCACAAAGTTCGTTCGATCGGTCCCGCCAGATAGGGACAAGGAGGCAACGGTATTGTGGGCCCACAGGAATCTGCTTGTGAGCGGCGCTCCTCCGAAGTACTTGCTGGCCATAAAGGTCCGGGCGAACCGGCCGACGGACAATGACGACATTCGGGGGTTGTTGGACCTACTGGAGATCAAGAGCAAGGACGAGGTGTTCGCGATTCACGACGCGGTGTTCCCGGAGTGGCCGTTGGCGGATGTCGAGGTTGAGAACGTCGGCGAGAAGGTGGAACGGCTTATCGGGCAAGGACGGGGCCCAGAAAAGCCGTTAGCAGTTCCGGGTTAGGGGCAAAGGCACAACGACCTGGCCCGGCCTTCGGCAGCGGCCAGCGCGGCAGCAAGGAGAAGACATGGACGCACTTCGCTACGCCCAGGACTTGGTCGGGTTTCCCACGGTCAGCTCCTCCAGCAATGCGGACATTTGCGAGTACCTAGGGGCCGTCCTGGCTCGGCAGGGCTTCTCGGTGGAGCGCATTCCATACACCGACCCAATGGGGGTCGCCAAGGTCAACCTGGTTGGACGCAAGGGTTCTGGAGAGGGTGGCATGGCCTACTTCGGGCACACAGACGTAGTGCCGGCCCGCGTCTGGTCCGGCCCCGCCGATGGCCCCTTCGACCCGACCGTGAGAGGGGACAGGCTCTACGGACGGGGCAGCTGCGACATGAAGGGATCGATCGCGTGCATGCTGGCTGCAGTCGACCGGACAGCTGGTCTTGAACTACGGACACCGCTGTACCTCGCGCTGACCGCAGACGAGGAGGTCGGCTACCTTGGGGCGTCTGAGGTTGCCCGAAGGTCCGAGCACTTCCGCGAGATGGTGGCGACCGGATCGAAGGGGATTGTCGGTGAGCCGACCATGCTGGAGGTTGTCCACGCCCACAAGGGACCTGCGGCTTCCGTGCCACCGCGCGGGGAAGGGCCGCGCACTCGAGCACCGATCAGGGCATCAACGCGAACTTGGCAATGATCCCGTTCCTGGTGGAGATGAAGCGCATCCACGATGAGACGCGGGAGGATCCGGCCTGGCAGGACCGGCGATTCGATCCTCCCGGCATCAGCTGGAACATCGGCATCAACGACCACACGGCGGCCGTCAACGTGACTCCCGACAAGACAGGGCTTTTCAAAAGTCAGGACGGAGGCTAACTAGTTAGTTTTTGGTAGGGGGGTGGACAAACCACTCTCGTTTGTGCAATAACGTCGGAGGTGGGGTCCGCCGACGTTGCGTTGCGGGAAGTGGAAGTGCGGCTCGTGC
>JAJDWM010000518.1 GCA_022825595.1 Bryobacterales bacterium
TCTCCCGGTTGAGGAAGTCGCGGACGAGCTTCCATCGCGGAGTGCGCAGCATGCGCATGTGCGTTCGGGACTGGTGGTGCGTCGAGTACTCCCCGTAGATCTCGTCATCCCACGCGAAGGCTTCCCCGCGCAGCAGAGGCAGGATGTTGCGGCCCCGCACGACAACGCCGGCGGGAATCTCGACACCAGCGGCCGCCGCCATTGTGGGCAGCCAGTCCAGGTTAGAGACCGTCCCCTCAACGACCGAGCCCTCTGGCACTTGGCCCGGCCAGACAACGGCGGTTGGTACTCGGATCGAGCGGTCCCACATATTGGGCCGCTGGCCGTCGGGAATGTTGGCCGTGGCGGGAGGGTTCCTCGTGAGCACGTAGTGCCCGTTCCCCTTGTGCCAGACGCCACTGTGGCCCATGTTGTACCCGTGGTCGCTGGAATAGACGATCAGCGTCGTGTCCGCCAGCCCGAGGTCGTCGAGCTTGGCGAGGAGCCTGCCGATATTTCGGTCCACGCTCTTCGTGCTTGCGAGGTACTCTTTCGTCATTCGCCGCACCCTCTCCACGTCGAGGTAGGGAAACTCCGGATTGGGGATGATCGGATTGAGTCCGTCAAACGGGGCCCAGTCCGACGGCGCGACCGGTAGCCAGCGGGTGTGGGGAGCCCGGTAATGCAGCGACAGCAGGAAGGGGCCAGCCCCTGCTACGTTGTCGAGGTAGTCCAGCGCTTCCTGCGTGAGGATGTCCGCCGTCAGGCCCTCGAATTGCCGCTGCTTGCCGTCCTTCTCGAGCAGAGGGTCGGACGGCGTCGTCCCTCCGTCCCGGAAGCCCATGAAGTGTTCGTACCCGCGCTTGGTCGGATGCTGGCTGTCCAAGCGACCCAAGTGCCACTTGCCGACCAGCCCCGTGCGGTAGCCCGCGTCGCGCAGCAGCTGCGGCCAGGTCAGGACACCGTCCGGCAGTCCGAGGAATGGCTCGCGTCTGGGATTGATCCAGTCGGTCACCCCCAGCTCACTGCCGTAGCGGCTCGCGATCAGGCTGACCCGAGAAGGCGAACAGACGGGCGTTACGGTGAAGGAGTTCGGCAGGTATGCCCCTCGCCTGAAGAGCTTGTCCATGTTGGGAGTGGAAGCGTGGGGATGCCCGGACAGGCCCAGCGCCCAAGCGGCCTGATCGTCCGTATAGACGAATAGGATGTTGGGAGGTGCCGCGCTGAGGCCCCAAGAGGCTAGAGCGAGGGCAAGCAGCAGGCGCGGCACGCCCGCCAGTGTATACCGTCGCGGCTCTCGCCCGAACGGACGCCGCAACTCCGGCGGAGCCGAAGGACCGGCAGCGGAAGGCCCCAATGCAGCGCCGCCGCGAGGCCGACGACCGCCCAGCCACCCAAAGGCGAAACCGGCCACGCCTTGCGCTATGATTCGAGCATGACAAGGCTCGCTCTCCCCCTGTTCCTCCTGACCTCCGCACTCGTGCTGGCGCCTTCGCCGGCGGCTGGCGGCGAGAAGGCTCTCATGCACTGCTTCGCATTCACCGAGATCGAAACGGCCACCGACGCCGACTGGGCGGCGTTCATGAAGGCCACCAACGAGCTGCCCAGCAAGATAGAGGGCCTCGAGCGCGTCTGGGTGGGCAAGCTCCGGCGCCCGCTGAGGCAGTTCGGGCGCAACCGAGACACGCCTGCAGAGCGGCAGTCTGGCGTCTGCATGGAGATGAAGGACGAGGCCGCGCTCGAGGTCTACGCCAAGCACCCTGCCCACGACGCGTGGGTCAAGGTGTACGAGAAGGTGCGCGTGCCGGGGACGACGACCTTCGACATTCTCGGCAAGTAGGCCCCCGCCGGCGTTGCGTTGATTCTGGGGCCCCAAGCTCCGCCCGTCGTTGAACGGCTGGGCTGGGGTCTCTGCTTCCGCTTGGACCTGCCCCCGACCAGGGTGGCTCGCTGGGCATGGCTGGCCGACACTCACGTGTCCGCCGACCCGACCGCCAACTACCACGGAGTGCGTCCCGGGGCGCAGCTGGAGCGCTTCGTCAAAGAAGTCCGGGCGAGCCGGCCCTCGGGCGTACTAGTCAATGGCGACCTCGCGTGGAAATCGGGCGAGCTGGGGGACTATTCGCGGCTCGCCGATCTCCTGCAACCCCTGCGAGGGAGGTGTCCGCTCGTGCTCGTGCCCGGAAATCACGACCGCCGAGCCAACATGCTCGCGCAGCTGGCGGATATGCCCCGGCGCGACCCGGGCCGCATCGCGGCCGTCGTGGACCAGCCGCCGTTCAGGCTTGTCGCCCTCGACTCAGTGTCCGTAGAGGGGGACGTCGGCGGCGAGATCGGCGGCGACCAGCTCGAGTGGCTGGATGGGCTGCTCGCCCGCACGCAACCGAGGCCCACCTTGGTGTTCGTGCACCACCCCGGGGAATCCACCAGCGAGGGCTGCCGCGACTTCCAGGACCTGCAGGCGATAGCCCGCTCGCACAGGACGGTGCGGGCGATCATCACCGCCCACGACCACGAGTTCGCAGTCGCTCAGGCGGGCGGACACTTCCTGATTGCGCTCCCGGCGCTGGGTTTCCCCTTCGGTCCGGCGACACAGTGCGGCTGGATCGAGGCATGCTGTAGCGCGGAGGGCGCGCGCTTGTACCCGCGCGGGGGCCTGTCGGGGCCCGTCAGAAGCCTCTTCTGGGAGGAAGGCACACGGGCCTTCCTTGATTCCCGAACGCGGTAGGCAATATGATGTGGTATCAGCGGAGCCCAATGATGAAGAACTTTACAGCCATGGCCCTGTGCATCCTTCTGTGCGTAGGCGCACTCGCTCAGGACTCGATCGAGATTCGGAATGTCGAGATTGACTCCTCGTCTCCGGAGGGATCGGTGCTGACGTCCGCCGGCATCGCCGAGGAAGCCGAGGAGCGCATCGAAATCCTTGAGGGTTTCTTGGGAGAATTCCCGGAGAGCACCTATCTCGGGTACGTGCTGCACCAGCTGCAGGGTCTGTACACCCAGACGCAGCAGTGGGACAAGGCCGCCGAGAAGGGCGTCCTCCTCCTGCAGTACGTCCCTGAGGACCTAGAGGTTCGCCACAACCAGAACCAGGCGTTGCTGAACTCCCAGCAGTGGCCCGGCCTGCTGGATGGGTTGCGGATGACCAAGCCGCTGGCCGATAAGGAGGCCGCTACGCCCGAACCGGAGGATCCGACCGAGGACGAAGAAATGCTGCACGCCAGTGCGGTCGACTACGCGAACGGCGTCATCCAATACACCGAGTGGGCCGTCAGCGTCGGGATCAGCCAGAGTCCGCCCGCCGAACAGGTCAAGTTCATGGACCTCCTGCAGGAGCTCTATCCGGAGAGCCAGTACGCAACGGGCTTGGATGACAAGTACGTCGTCGCGTACCAGCAGGCGGGCGACATACCCGCGATGGTCGGGGCGATGGAGCGGGCGCTCGCCAACAACCCCGGCAATGAGCAGTACCTGTACTTTCTGGCCGAGTACGCCCTGAGCCAGCAGGACCACGACAACGCCAACGCGCGGTCCGAGGAGCTCGTCACGCTGATGGAGGAGAAGGCGGCGCCAGAGGGGACGGCACCTGAAGACTGGGAAGCCAGCAAGAAGCGGTACACGGCACTGGCCCAGTACGTTATGGGCACGAGCGACTTTCAGAAGGGATCCTGGCGCAACTCCCGTCGGCACCTGCTGCAGACCGTGGAAGTGATCAGGGCAGAGGGGGGCGAGCGCTACGGGATCCTGTCATACATGCTAGGGTTCTGCTACGTCAAGCTTGACATCGCCGGCGACAACATCGCACAGGCGACCAGGTGGATGGGCGAGGCCGCTAGGGTGCCCAACCCCATGCAGGCGCAAGCTGCACAGACGCTGGAGGCGATCAGGGCCGTCCAGTAGCAGCAGTAACTCGAGACAGCACCGCCCGCAGCGTCGGCGGACGCTCGACGATCAACCGCAGCGCGAGACCCCGGACCGCCGCGCGCGTCTCAGTCCGATGCAAGTACTCTACGGGCGACTTGCCGTCCACGCGCGCGAGCATCAGGAGCGCCAAATGGCGCATCGCCGCCCGCTCGAACCAAGGCAGGGCCTGGGCGGGGAGCATGGCCAGGGTCCAGCACAGTGCTGACCGCGCCAGATCCAGGTAGGCCGCTGCAGATCCGGGCCGGTGAAAGGACTTCAGGATCAGGTGGTTCAGAAGGAATCCCGCATCGTAGCTGGGATCTCCGAAATGCGCGCACTCGAAGTCGATGCAGACGATGTCCCGCCCGTCGACGAGCAGGTTCTTCGGGCTCCAGTCTCCGTGGACCATTGCAACTCGCCGGCTGGAGCACTCCTCGATCCACTCCTCGACCGCTCCCGAAATGTTCGGATGACGCCTTGCGATCGTGCGGTAGTACGGGTCGGTGCGTAGCTGCCAGAACGCTTGCTGATCACCGAAGCGGGACGCAAAGCGCGGATCACGCCAGGTTTCCCGCACCATCAGGCCCAGCGTTGCACCGGCACTCCGGGCGATGGCCGGATCGCAGCGGCCGGCTAGGAGGTGGGACTTCCAGTCCGCGGTGCCAGGGCCCGCCGCCTCCATCGCGTACAGGAATTTGCCCGCGTCGAGGAACTGTAGCGCCGGCAGGCGCCCGAGCGGAAGCACGCGGCACAGCTCCCGCATTGCCTGCCACTCCCGCACGATCCGGGAGCGGTCCGCAAGCCACCTGTCGCGGACGCGGAGCTGCGGAAGGGATTGCTTGACCACGATACGCGTGCTGCCGTCCTCGACGAGGACGACGATGTTGGACACGCCTCCGCCCAGCACACGTGCCTCCGCCGACGCGCCCACGATGCCCCGGGCAGCCAGCAATCTCAATGCCATGCTGGCGTCAAGCTCGGCTGGCGCCGGCATCAGCGCGACGGCTGGGCGGTGGGGCCGACCGGGGGGACCTGCCGGTCGGGCTTTGGCCTGACGCGAAGCAGGGACCAAGGCTGCTGGCGAAGGTCGGCGCTCAGTGCGGCGATCTCCTCCGACGCGACCCGGAAATTCTCGACGATGGCCGTCACATTCCCCTCGTTCACCAACAGCAGTGCGCGCGCTTCGTCCAAGACTTCCTGCGTCTTTCCGAGCGTGGCGTTGAGCTCTGCCAGACCCTCGCGGAGGGGCTCGCGAGTCTCATCAACGGTCTGGTTTAGGTTAAGCACTGTCGTGTCGGCATCGATGGCCAGCCTTGAGAAGTCCTCCGCCATGCCGTCGATCTTGGTCAGTGTCTCGCTGATCTGCGTCGTTACGCGGTCGATCTTCGGAGACTGCGTCTCGAGGAACTGGTTGGTGTTCTCCAGCATGGCCGCGACATTGCGTTGGTTCTCCTCGCCGGTGAGTTCTTGGAGGTTGAGCAGCAGCACGTGCAGGTCCTCCGCCACCATGCTCACCTTGCCGTCGACACGCTGCAGGACAACTGCCGCAGAGTCGGCCACGTCGGCCACCTTGTTGGTCAGATCCGAGAACGTAAGGGCCTCCCGCGACGGCACGACTCCACCGGGCGGTATGCGCGCGGCATCGATCGAGCCGGGCTCGATCTCAAGATAGTTCTGCCCTAGGGCGTTCAGGCTGGCGATGGTGGCGGCCGAGGCTTCATTGACCGGGATGTTGGCACGCAGGTCGAAGACCACCTCGGTCCTTGTCATGTCTTCCGGCCAGGGCTGCAGTGTCCTGATCGTCCCAGCCTTCCGTCCCCCGTACCGGACCATGCTGCCCTCGTCGAGACCGCCGATGTAGGTGAAGTATGTCCGATAGCGGATCGTCTCCCCCGTCAGCTGGACATTGGCGACTGTGAGAAATGTCGCGACAAATACCACAAGCGACGCCAGGACGACCAGCCCTACCTTTGCTTCGTTGGTCACCTAGAACCCCGTAATGTAGCGGTGCGAGGAGGGCTCAGGCTGGGAGGGTATGCGATTGACGAACTGGTGGATCCGCGGATGGGGGTGGTTGCGGATCTCGTCCACCGTGCCGACCGCGAGCATCTTGCCCTCGTAGAGCATGCACATGCGGTCCGCGATGCGGAACGCGCTTGAAAGCGCATGCGTCACCACAATGATGGTAATCCGAAACGTTCCCTTGAGGTCGAGTATCAGCTCGTCGAGGCCGGCCGCTATCACCGGGTCAAGCCCGGCCGACGGCTCGTCGAAGAGCAGGATCTCCGGGTCCATCGCCAGAGCCCGCGCCAATGAGGCTCGCTTGCGCATCCCTCCAGATAGCTGCATCGGGTAAAGATCCTCCACCCCGCTGAGCCCGACCTGCTGAAGCTTCATCTTGGTCATCAGCTCGATGGTGGGCTCGGCCAGGTCCGTGTGCTCGAGCAGGGGCAGGGCCACGTTCTCGCCGACGGTCATCGAATTGAACATGGCCGCGCTCTGGAACGAGACGCCCATCATCCTCCGCAGCGCGGACAACTGCTGATCAGTGGCCTTGGCGAGGTCGATGCCGCAGATCCGCACGGAGCCGCCCGACGGCCGCTCCAGCCCTTCGATGTGCCGCAGCAAAGTGCTCTTGCCGGAACCGGAGCCCCCGAGGATGACCATCGTTTCGCCTCGGCGGATATTGAGGTTCACTCCGTCCAGCACGACCCGTTCGCCGTAGCAGGCCTTGAGGCCGCTGACCTCGATGATCGGTTCGCGCCCGTGCCTGTTCAGCAGCTGGCGCGCCGAGAACTTCGCAGCCATACCGGTTACCGCCAGTAGAAGTAGAAGAACGCGGTGCAGATCAGGTCCGCAAGAACGACCAAGAAGATGGACTTCACCACCGCGTTGGTAGTTGCGCGTCCCACGCTCACGGGGCCGCCCCGGACCAGAAATCCCTCCAGACAACTGACGTGAACGATGACGGTCGCAAAGATACCGGCCTTGACGAGGCCACTGATGATGTCCCGCATGAGCAGGATGTCGCCGGTGCGGAGAAAGTACTGGATCAGGGTGAGGTCAAGGGAGTAGTACGTGAACACGCCTCCCGCAAGAATGCCGGAGAACACGGCCATCACCGTCAGGCAAGGCAGCATGACGAGCATCGCCAGATACTTGGGGACGAGCACGAAGTCGACCGGGTCGAGGGCCATGGCCCGCAGGGCGTCCAGTTCCTCGGTCACCGCCATGGTCGCGACCTCCGCGGACATGGCCGAGCCGGACCGACCGATTACAACGATGGCTGCGATAAGGGGCCCGAGTTCCCGCGTCATGGAGGTGCCGACCAAGTTGATGACGGCGTCCATCGCCCCGAACTTGCGCAATTCCGCACCGCCCTGCAGCGCCATGATCAGGCCCGTTGCCCCAGAGACCAGGCACAGCACGGGAAGCGAGTGGACGCCGATCTCCGCCATCTGCATGACCACGCGCTTCCAGCGCAGTCGGCGTCGCCCGAACGCGTGCGCCCGGACCGTGAAGCGCAGACACCTCCAGAGCTGTATCGCAAGGGCTCCTAGGTACTCGACCTGACGGACCGAGTAACGGCCGACCGCGTCGAGGAGTGGCATCGCGCCGCAGTAGCTGCGGGGAGTCAGGCCCGCAAGGCCTCTTCCTCCGACGGGTGAATCTCGAAGATGTCGATCAGCCGGGTCAGGCTGAGCACCTTCCTTGGACCCTCGTTGAGCCCGGTCAGCCGGAAGTGAACCTTGCCGGAGGCAGCCTGTCGCAAGCACTCGATAAGCGTCGCGACCGCCGAGCTGTCAATGTATTCCACGCCCGACAGGTTGACTACCACCGTGCCAGCCGCGCGCTCGCGGAGCACGTCCAAGACGGCCTGCCGCAGTTCGGGAGACGTGGCCATGTCCGCATCCCCCTCCAACCGGACTACCGCCGCGTCGCCGATATGCAACGTGTCTACACGCATCAGCCTCTGATCACCCTTCCCGTGGGGCTCCCAACGGCTGCGGCAAGCGCTTCCTCAGATGCAGGCGATTCCGCCCGTCCGCGCGCACGAACTCGTACTCGTCGACCAGTGAGCGGATGAGGAACAGGCCGCGCCCGCCGCTCCGCAATTCGTTCGGAGGCTGAATCGGCTGCGACACGAGATCTGCCTCCTTCCCATGGTCGCAGATCGCTACCTCCAGCATGTCGCCGTACCGGCGGCACCGAATGCTGATCGGCTGTGTGGTGTCTCCGCCGTAAGCGTGCCGCATCACGTTCGAGACGGCCTCGTTGACCGCCACAACGACGGCGTCGGCCACCTCTTCGCCGACGCTCAAGGCCCGGCAGAACTCCCTAATGACGAGGCGCACGAATCGCAGCCAGCGAGGGTCACTTGCGATCCGAACCTCAACCGCCGCGTCCATCCGTGCCCCCGGGACGCGCCGTCGCCGGACGGAGAAGGCGCATTCTACCACGGGGCCCTCTGGTATCGTGGCCCCAAGTGGCGGCATCCCCCGCACGGTGCGCTGCGTTCGACATACTGCTCCGGACGGAGCGCGACGGGGCTCACTCGGATGCCCTCCTGCACTCCGGACGCATGTCCGGGCTCAGCCAGGGCGAGCGGGCCTTTGTGACGGAGGCCGTGTTGGGCTGCCTGAGGCGCCAAGGGGAGATCGACCACCTCGTGGGCCGGGCGGCGCAGCGCGCGCCGACACGCATCGACCCCGAGGTCCTGGTGGCGCTGCGTGTTGGAGCGTACCAACTGCGCCACATGCGCGCGATACCGGACCACGCCGCGGTCTCGCAAGCCGTCGACCTCGTGAAGCGCGCCCGCAAGCGGTCGGCGGCCGGCTTCGCGAACGCGGTCCTGCGGCGTCTGCCTCCGGCACCTCCCGCTGGCGACGCCGTCGCCCTGAACCATCCCGCATGGCTGACCGGGCGCTGGGCCACGAACCTCGGACCGCGTCGCTGTGCGCGCCTCTTGGAGGCCAACCTGCGCAAGCCCGACACCTACTTTCGGATCCCTGCGCCAATGGACGTGGGACCAATCCTCAAACGCCTACGGCACGCCGGCCTTGAGGTTAAGACGACCTGCCTGCCGCGGGCCTACCGGTTGACCCGCGGCAGCGTGCCATCGGCAATGGCCGCCGCCCGTTCCCGGCTCTCGTTCCGGGACCTGAACTCGCAGCGGGTGGCCGCCCTGCTCGCTGGCCAAGGTACTTCGACAGTGTTGGACGTTTGTGCCGCACCGGGCGGGAAGTCCCGCCAACTCGCCGAAGAGGGACCCGTCGTGGCGGCCGACAGGCGGACCAGCCGCATGCGGACGATGCGCCGGCTTGGGCGGTCGGGCATCGACCTAGTCGTGCTGGACGCCGAGCACCCGCTGCCGTTCCGCCGCACATTCGGCCGAGTGCTGGTCGACGTGCCGTGCTCGGGCACCGGCACCCTGTCCCGCAATCCCGAGATCAAGTGGCGCCTGCGACCGGCCGACCTGACAGACCTTCAGCGGCGCCAATCGCGGATATTGGACAATTCCCTCAATGCCGTGGCGGCCGGCGGCCTAGCCGTGTACGCCACGTGCTCTCTGGAGCCGGAGGAGAACGAGCATGTCGTCACAGCCGCCGTCTCGCGCCGACCCGGATGGACAGCGCGCAAGGCGATCTCGTCCGTTCCTGGCTCGGATCCGGGCGATGGCTTCCAAGCTTGGACCATCCGCCGCCCACTGGACTGAAGGGCGCGCACACGGCTGGCTGGTGCTGGCCGTTTCGGGTATCGCCTTTCTTGGCACGGTGAGCAGCCCGCCCGCGCTGCTCGATGACGTGGACGCCGCGTACGCACAAGTGGCGCGGTCCATGCTCGAGTCGGGAGATTGGGTGACGGCGCGCCTGAACGGCGTGGTGTACTTCGACAAGCCCCCGGGGCAGGTCTGGGCCATGGCCCTGTCGTTCTCGGCATTCGGCGTGCACGACTGGGCTGCGCGCGTTCCCGCCGCGCTGGCGGCGATGGCGCTGTGCTGGCTGGCCTGGTGCGTGGCACGGTGGGCCTTCGGCCCGCAGGCCGGGATACTGGCCGGCGTCGGCCTGGCAACGTGCTGCGGACTCTTCCTTTTCACGCGGGTTCGGATGCCCGACGTGTATGTGGCCTGTACCACCCTAGGCGCGCTGGCCTGCTTCCTGCGGGCCTTGGAGAGCCGACGGCCACGGGGGCAGTGGGGCGTCTTCGCCGGCCTGTGCGTGGGTCTCGGAGTCATGTTCAAGGGGCTGCTCGGCGTCGTACTGCCGCTCGGCGCCCTCGGATGCTACATGGCCGCGAGTGGGCAGTGGAGGGACCGCGGGATCTGGAAGCGCCTTGGCCTTCCTGGCGCGCTTGCGGCGGGAATTGTCGTCGCCGCTCCCTGGCATATCGCAGCCATCGTGTGCCACCCCCCGCACTTCGAATTCGGGCTTGACAGCGGCCCTGGGCTGTACCGCGGCTTCTTCTGGCGCTACTTCATCAATGAGCACCTGCTGCGGTTTCTCGGAACGCGCCACCCGCCCGACTACGCGCGTGTCAACCTGTTGTGGTTCTGGGCCGCCCACCTGATTTGGCTCTTCCCTTGGAGCGGCCTCCTAGCGGGCCTGCGGAAGTGGAGGCTCGACATTTCCGGAAGGGACGGACGCACGTGGTTAATGATGGCGTGCGCCTGCGGCTTCACCCTCCTGTTCTTCTCTGCGTCGACGACCCAGGAATACTACACGCTTCCCGCCTACGCGCCGGCCATGCTCCTGCTGGCAAGTCTCGGAGCGGACCGCCCGGC
>JAJDWM010000385.1 GCA_022825595.1 Bryobacterales bacterium
GCACGAGCCGCACTTCCACTTCCCGCAACGCAACGTCGGCGGACCCCACCTCCGACGTTATTGCACAAACGAGAGTGGTTTGTCCACCCCCCTACCAAAAACTAACTAGTTAGCCTCCGTCCTGACTTTTGAAAAGCCCTGCGGGTGGTAGACTGCGGCTTGCCGCGCGAAAGGCCCGCCGCCCTGACAGTCGCCGGCTCCGATCCTTCCGGTGGCGCGGGCCTGCAGGCGGACCTGAAGACGTTCCACCAGTTCGGCGTGTACGGGATGGCGGTGCCCGCTGTGCTGACCTCGCAGAACACCCTCGGCGTAGAAGCCGTGTTTCCGGTTGAGCCCGCGTTCGTCCGCTCGCAGCTGGACTGCATCCAGCGTGACATTCCGCCCAGGGCCGCAAAGACTGGCGCCCTAGGCAGTGCGGAGACAGTTTGCGAGGTCGCCAGCTGGGCCCGCAACGCAAGCGTCCCGTTAGTGGTGGATCCTGTCATTTCGAGCACTTCGGGCCAGCCGCTGAGCTCCGAGGACGGGCTGGAAGCCTTGGTGCGGAGCCTTTTGCCCCAATGCCTCATGGTGACGCCAAACCTGCACGAGGCCGGTGAGATTGCCGGAATGACTGTGCAGTCCCTTGAAGACATGCGCCGGGCCGCCGTGCGCATCGCGGACCTTGGGCCTGAATGGGTCCTTGTGACGGGCGGCCACCTGAGCGGAGACGCCGTTGACGTCTTGTGGTCTGACGGGCAACTGCGACTCTTCCGGGAGGCTCGTGTCGCTGGTCCAAGTCATCACGGGACCGGGTGTGCGTACTCGGCGGCGATTGCGGCCCTGCTTTCGTTGGGCCGGACACCTCCGGAGGCAGTGCGCGCAGCCAAGAAGTACGTGACCGAAGCCATCCGACGTGCCCCCGAGTTGGGCCGCGGCAACCATCCGGTCGACCACCACGCCCCCGCAAAGTGGTCCGGGATGCTCCGTTCTGGCAGACCCGACCTCTGACGCCAACCAGCCTAGCTCTGCGATGATCGAACCTAGGGGCCCGGTGGCGTCCGCAGCGCGCAGCAAAGGCTGGATTCTCGCTCTGGCGACGGCCGTCGTCTTCCCGGCTGCGGCACTACACCTCACGTGTGTGGCCGTCATGGGCCCCGGGACGTGGGGCTCCGGCCTTGATGAGAGGCCGCCGGACTTTGCGGAGCCCGGCCCGGCCGCTGAGCTGTATCGCTCGGATCTGGATGCCGCCATGGAAGCGCCCGCCGGAGCTGAGGGCTCGACTGCCGGACCGGCGCCCGAGGGACTGGACGGCGAAATGCAGTGGAGCCACGGGCTTGAGGGCCGGTCTCTGTATCTTGCACGGTCCGACGAGAACGGGACCGTCACCCAGCGCCTGTACGTTCGGGCCGGCGAGGGTCGCGTCGAGGAGGTAGCCCTGCCGTCCGGACACATCGTCGAGCGGCCCCAATGGACCCGCGAGGGTATCGCCTACGTGCGCTGGAATCCGTGGGCGATCTCGCCAGCGAAAAAGCTCCGCCGCTACTTCGCGAGCTGGTTCTCCCCCTCGTTGAGGCCAGAGGCGAGCGTGTACCTGCAATCGAGAGGGCAGCTCGGATGGCGCTACGTCATGCCGGGCCATTCACTGACGGTCTCGCCTGACGGGCGCAGGGCTGCTTTGCTCCGGTCCGGCGCGCTGCTTGCCGGCTACTACAGCATCCATGTTTGGGAGGTCGGAAGTCCTTCGGCCTTGGGCTTGTTTAGCCTTAGAGAGCGAGGCGAGGAAGGTGCTCGGTCGTTCCGCCTCCGCTGGTCGCAAGACTCTTCAGCCCTCTTCGTCGCAGGTCGCACTGGGGGCTTTGATCGGAGAGCTTCTCGGTCTCCCGGCGAGGCCGCAGGGATCCCCTTGGCGTTGGTCTACTTCCCTTCCAGCCGAGCCCTTTGGGATCTCAGCGGGATAGGCCCAAGAGACTGAATTGCCCCCGATCGTGGTGGCGTCCCGCTTGTCGCTGGCGGTGGTTCTCCCCGCGTTGTGGGCCTGCGTCGGCGATGTCTCGGCCCATCGGTTCCGTTACGCGAATGCACAGCCCGCCCAGCATCCGCGAAGCCTCTCCATGGACTACTTCGAGAGAGTCCTGGAGGCTCGCACGGGGGGCCGGATTCAGGTCGAAAACTACTTTGGCGGCACGTTGGGGCGGGAGCGCGAACTGATGGACCTGGTCACCCTGAACGTGTTGCAGGGTACGCGCGGCGGGTTTTTCTTCGATGTCAATCCGAAGTACAACATCTTCCTGCTGCCATTCTTGGTTGACGGCTGGGACCAGGCCCTTCGCTTGGTGAACAGTCAGTTCACGGAGCGGGTGAACCTGGAGAGCCGGCGCTACGGCTATCACGTTCCCGCCTGCGGGATCTCGCAGGGTTTTCGGGCCCACACCACGAGTGTGCGGCCGATCACAGGACCCGAAGACTTCCGCGGGCTGAAGCTGCGCGTCCCGCCCCAAGAGCCAAACGTGATCCTGACGGAGGCCCTTGGCGCGATTCCGCAGGAGATTCCTTTCACTGAGGTGTACCAAGCGGCTAAGACGGGCGTCATTGACGGACAGGACAACGCGCCGTCGAACCTGTGGGAGACGCGCATCCACGAGGTGCAGGAATTCCTCAGCCTGTCCAACTACATGGCTGGCCCAGACCCGCTAATCGTGAACCTTGACTGGTACGAGTCGTTGCCCTCGGACCTGCAGGTGGTCTTTGACGAGGTCGCCCGCGAGGCAATCGCCTACAGCGACCAGATGAACGAAGAAAGCGAGGTGGCATACATCGAGAAGCTGTCGGATGTGCTCGTGACGAACCGGATCGAGGGCGATGCACTGGAGCGGTTCCGTCAGGCGGCATTGCCAGTCTACGACGTGCTGGTGGAGAGGGGTTACTTCACTTGGGATGACATCCAGGAAGCGCAGCGCGCGGCGAGGGGCGAGTGAGCGCGGCTTCAGTTGAGCGCTTCCAGCGCAAACTGACGGCAATTCTCGAGGCCCTCCTCGCTGGCACCCTTCTGGGAATGATGCTCGTTGTCGTCGTCTTGGTCGTGATGCGCTACGGGTTCGAGTCCGGGCTCGTCGGGGCCAACGAAACTGCCACGATGGCGTTTGTCTACGTCTCCTCGCTCGGGGCGGCGGTGGCGGTCGGGAAGGACGAGCACGTCAGGGTAGATCTGCTTACGGGCCACCTTGGAGATCGCGGACGCGTCATGCTGCAGGCGCTCACGGCCCTGCTGGTGGGCTTGCTGAACTTGGCGCTGGTATTCACCAGCATCGTCTGGATCCTGAAGACCGGGCACATTCCGATGCCGGTTACGCAAGTGCCGCGCGCTGTCGTGCAAGCCAGCATTCCTATTGGGTGCGGGCTTGCCTCGATCTACAGTGGCGCACGATTGGCGAGCCTTTGGAGGGGGGGCTGGGGCAATTGATCGCCCTGCTGCTCCTCAGCCTCCTGGCTCTCATCGCTCTAGGATTGCCCATCGCCTATTCGCTGGGTCTCTCAGTCTTGTTCTACGTGGCGCTTAGCGACGGGCTGCTGCTGCTGAGCCTGCCCGTGCGTCTGATGGCCGGTTTCGATTCGTACGCCCTCATGAGCCTACCGCTGTTCATCCTCATGGGGCAGTTGATGAACGCATCGCGCATCACGGCCAGGCTGATCGACTTCAGCATGCTGCTGGCCGGGCGCTTTCGGGGAGGCCTTGGTCTGGTCAACGTGCTCGCCAGCATGCTCTTCGGAGGAATCTCGGGTTCCTCCGCGTCAGACACTGCCTCAATCGGGTCGGTTCTCATTCCGGAAATGGAGCGCCGGGGTTACCGCAAGGAAGTCGCTTCAGGCATCACGGTGGCCTCTTCGACGATGGGCATGGTCATACCGCCGAGTATCCCGATGGTGCTGTACGGAGTGGTCGCCCAGCAGTCTATCGGCCGGCTCTTCTTGGCAGGTGTCCTGCCGGGAGTAATGGTTGGGGTGTTTCAGCTTGGTCTCGTCAGGATGCTCGCGGCTCATTCGCCAGCCGACAGCCGGCAGATCTCAGTCCGGGAGGCCGCTCGTCGCACCGTACGATCACTCCCCGTGCTTGCCATGCCGTTCGTTGTGGTCGGAGCAGTCGTGACCGGGATCGCAACTGCGACAGAGTCGGCGGCCTTGGGGGCGCTCTACGCGGCTCTCGCGGGATTCCTGCTCACGAGGGCGCTGACCGCGCATGGTCTTTGGCACGGCCTCAGGTCGACCGCCATCACAAGTTCGAAGATCATGATTGTGATAGCTCTGTCTCAGGCGTACACGTGGATACTCGCCTTGGAGCGTGTGCCTGAGGCACTCGCGGCCTACATCGTCGATCTGGGCCTGAGCGCCACCGGTACGCTCCTGCTGATCAATCTGTTCGTGCTGGCGGCAGGCACGGTGATCGACGTCAGCCCCGCGATACTGCTGCTGACGCCCGTCTTTGCCCCAGCACTAGAGGGGCTCGGAGTTTCGCCGGTCCTTTTTGGTGTGCTCCTTGTGGCCGGGCTAGCCGTGGGTGCGTGCACGCCGCCGGTCGGGACCTGCCTTAACGTGTGCGCTGCAGTCGCCGACCTGGACATCGCGACCATCTTCAGGGGCGCTGCCCCGTTCCTCTTGGCGAATGCGGCGATGCTAGTCTTGGTCACGGTCTTTCCGCAAATCGCTCTTTGGCTGCCCGAGCGATTGATGCCCTGAGTCGCAATGCCGGTACTGAGTGAGAGCCCGGAGAAACACTCATCCTTGGGTTTGTCCACCCAATCGGTCGCCAGTGCCGAGCAGGCCGTCGCACCCGCCAAGCGAGGATGGTTCACGAGCTCTGCCCTCTTGTTCGCCCTGCTGGCGATCTCGCCAAGTCGAGGGGCCGAGACGGTACACGAACTTGACAGCCCGAGGCAGGCTGGGCCAACCCAAGTACGCGTTTTCTCGCCGGACAAGACCGAAGTCGGCCGGGAGCTGCCGCTCTTGCTGGTGCTTCCCGTGGAGGCAGGCACCGAGGACCGCTGGGGAGATCCGGCGGCTGAAGTGCGCCGGCTCGACTTGGCCAACCGCCACCGGCTGCTGGTGGCCCTGCCGACGTTCTCTGCCCTGCCCTGGTATGCCGATCACCCGACTGACCCCAACCTCCAGCAGGAGAGCTACATCTTCGAGGACATTCTTCCGATGCTCGAGCGGCGTCACCAAGCCGACGTCGCGTCAGGAACTACGCTGCTGGTCGGCTTCTCGAAGTCCGGGTGGGGGGCGTGGTCGCTGTTGCTAAGGCACCCAGACCGGTTCGATCGAGCAGCGGCGTGGGACGCGCCGCTCATGCAATCGAAGCCCGACCGATTCGGGATGGGCCCTATCTTCGGCACGCTCGAGAACTTCAGCCGGTACAGAATCGCCGATCTTGTCCGCCAGCGGGCAGGACTCCTACGGGGAAAGACCAGGCTGGTGCTCACCGGCTACTTCGACTCGTTCCGATCTCACCATCAGCGCATGCACGCCCTACTGCTGGAACTGGGGATTCCGCACACCTACCGGGACGGCCCCAAGCGCCTCCATCACTGGGAGTCGGGCTGGCTGGAGGAAACCGTGGCGCTCCTCGTCCGTCGACCGGACCCCGATGGGCCCGGCTGACGGAACAGCCATTGCCAGTTCTCTGACCTCTGAATTTCAGTCAGGGACTCACTTGTGCCGATCCCCATCGGAGCCACGTTCACCGGCGTGCGCAATCGGTCAGTCCAAGGACCGGCCGAGCCAGCGGACGCGAACCACCAGTTTGATCGGGGACGCCCCTAGGAAGTTCAGGAAGTCTGGCGAATCGACGTTGTTGTTCGCAAACTGGTAGTTTGGCCGGTTCGTCAGATTGTCCACGCCAGGCCGCAAGGCCCAACGGTGGCCCAGGAATGACAACTCTCGCTCGGCATGTACGTTGATGCTGAAATATCTCGGCAGTCGCCAGCCATTTGCCGGACCGACCAGCTTGGCACTCTCGTCATGGACGC
This sequence comes from Bryobacterales bacterium, assembly GCA_022825595.1. GTDB lineage: Bacteria > Acidobacteriota > Terriglobia > Bryobacterales > UBA6623 > VXMF01. The sequence continues at coordinate 6,000 of JAJDWM010000385.1, forward strand.
TGAAGGGGAAGCCATCGCGCCACTCGGCGAAATAGACGAGTGATGTCTTCTTGCCGATCCGAAACGAGGCCCAGGAAACCAGCCGGTGAGGGACGTCCCAAGAGAGGCGCCCTGCCATGTCGGTGGAGAAGATCGTGTTGTTTGTGTCCGCAGCGAGCGCGGCGTTAGACCAGGACCGCGAGTACGTATAGCTCGCGAACCAGCGGTGGGACCCCGGAAGGGGCGTGCTCATGGCGATCTCGGCAGAGTCGTAGATCTCGCTGCGGACATTCTCCAGCCGGAATTGAGTGGCGTCGCCACTGCCGGCGGAGAGCGGGTATCGGGATGGGCCCGCCAAGCTTGGAAGGTGCGCATAACCGTCGCTGAGCCTCTTTCGCAAGTAGTTGAACTGCAAATCCGTGCTCCCTGCGAAGCTCTGTCGCCAGCCGATGCTCATGTTCTGCGTGGTGGGGATCGCCAACAGCGCCCTGTCAAACGAGAACCGTCGGATGTCCGGCGGGCCAGTTGGCGTTTCGCCATCGGGCAAGTAGTCCCTCAGGACCGACAACTGGTCGAGGTGCCGGGTGAAGATTCGGAAATTGGTGGCGGCCGGTATCCAGCCCGCCCCGGCCACAAGCCGGGACCTGTCGAGCCCCGGGGGCTTGAAGGCCAAGCTGATCCTGGGAGTAACGGCTCCTTTCGCCACGATCCGGTCCTGGTCCCACCGCACCCCGAACTCCGCCACAAGCCGCGGCCCCAGTTCCCATCTGTCCTGCGCGTAGGCCCCGGCCTCCAAGTTGGACTCGCGGAACCTGCCACTCCCCAGGAAGGACAGCGTGCTGGACAGCCTTCCATCAGCCCGGTAGTACTCGATCGGGCTCCTGCGGATGTCCTGAAAGTACCCCGCGTGGCTGAGGTTGACACCTGACTTGAGCTGATGCTGCCCGAACCATTGCCTGAGTAAGAAGAGATTGGCCCGAAACTCGTAACGGCTGCTGGTTCGGTGGGTGGCGATGGGGTAATTCCCTGTGCGCCCGGAAGAGGTGATCCTGTACGGATCGCTGCCCTGTGGCAATCCCCGGTAGTCGGACCGATAGGCGGCCACTCCGAAGTCCAGAAGGCTCTCTGCGGACAGCGCGAGCTGATCCTTGACGTTGAAGAAGAACCTTCCCGCTCGCTTGTCTAACGTGGTCTCCATAGGATCGAGGGGCGACAGGCCAGACTTCGGCGCGTCTAGGTGGTCCACGACGATGCCGGAGCTCAGCGTGTGCGAGGCCCCCAGCCTCACCTGTGCGCGGAGGCTGTTGCTGACCGACCAAGAGCGATTCCGGTCCTCTCCGACGGGCAATTCGCGCACTAAGTTCTCCTCGTACAGCACGTCTAGGCCATTGAACACCCAGGCCCGGTTCCCGAGTAGCGGGCCGGAGAGACTATGCCTCGGCCTCCAGTCCCGAAAGCGCAATCCTCGTTCGAAGTCCACGCCCGGGACAAAGTTCGTGAACCTGTGCCAGAACGCGTCGTGACCTGTGCGGGTCCTGAGGACCATCGCTCCGCCGGTACCCTTCCCGAACTCCGCCGAGTAGCGACCTGCGAGGAGGTCGACCGACTGGACCGACTCGACTCCAAGCGCCATCTCGAGTGCTCCCGAAGCTGGATCCGAGAGGCTGAATCCGTCCAGCGTCCAGTTCGTCTCGTAGGCTGGGCTGCCGTGAAAATGGACGGCTCCGTACGGGCTCCTCAGGACTCCGGGCAGGACTGCGGTGGCCCCTTGGATTCGCTGCTTGGTTGAACGCGTGGTGGGAATCGCGTCAATTTCACGCTCGGCCAGGGCTTGTGACTGCGCGATCTGCTCAGCCACCAGCTGTTCGTTCGCGTGCACATCGACGGAAGTTCCGCCATCGAGGCTGCGGGTCAGTTCCACGTTGACGAGGTTGACGCCCTCGACCAGATCGGCTGGTTTGCCTTCGATCGGAAAGAAGCCTTCGTGGCTGACTCTGACCAGATATGCTCCAGCGCGATCAAGGGATATGCGGAAGGTGCCCCTGGAGGTTGACTGAGTCGCGACTGCGACATTAGCGCTCTCACGACTCTCGAACACGACGCGAACCCCATCGACCGGGTATCCGTCTCCGTCTGTCACCGATCCCAGGACCAGGACCTGGCCGGGAAGGCCGAGCGCTGAACAGGCGAGTGCGCCGAGCGTCCGGGCGAGCCGGTAATACGTTGCCCGTGCCACCGACCGGCTTCTTGTTCGTTCGCACTGACGGACCACTTGGGCCTCCGCCCACACATACTGGCACGGTGGCCATCGACACCGCCTGCGACCTGTGCGGTGGCGATCAGGCCAACCTAGGGCACGCCCAGCCTGCTTCTGACCCGCAACTGAGCCAGCGGCGCCAGGATTCCCTCATGGGCTTGTCCTAGGATCCACGGGCTCGCCAAGACGGGACTGGCGAACTACCGTGCGGACTGCCTCAACGACCAATTCCGGCTGGTCGTGGTGGATGAAGTGGCCAGCGCTGTCGGCAATCCGCCACTCGCTCACTGTCGAGAGTCCAGTGAGGTCTTCCTGCAGCTCCAACCAGAATGGCGCTCTCCTGCGTCCCTCGCTCAGTACGTAAAGGGGCTTGTTGCCGAGGCTTGGGGGGCTTTCCGCAACCTCTTGCAGGCTCGTCCGAAGGGCCGCCATCTCCGCTGCTGCCGTACGCAGGGACTTCGTCGTCTTCATGAGGGCCCTCTCGGCTGTACGAACAGCTTCCTCCCGGGAGGCCGGGTCTCCGGCGGGCAGCGGAAACAAGAATCGGGGGATTCCGGTTGGGGCCAAGATCGCCACCGTGCGTCTGATCGACGCAATCCTGTCAAGGTCGATCGACTGATGAGCCAGTCTTGGGTGCGCAGAGTCCACCAGCACCATACCGGCGACTTCGTCGGGATGTCGACTGGCGTACAGCTGTATCAGCAAGCCCCCAAAGGAATGGCCGACCAGGACAAACGGAGGGGCGATACCGCTGTTTCGCAGCAGCAGGTGCAACTCACGCACGATTCTGCCGGCGGACCGAGTTGCTGGAGACGGCTCGCTCCACGCGTAGCCGGCCCGGTCATACGAACAGGCGGTGGCAAAGTCGGCGACCTCGCCCGAGACTGACGTCCAAGTAAGGGAACTGCCAGGAAGTCCTGCCTCGAATACGACCGTTGGCGTGCCCGACCCTTCGCACCGGAGGTGAAGCCGATGGCCACCCACGTCGACCTTCATGCCTGGAGCGGCCAGCCTTTGGGCGGTGGCGCTCGAGAGCGACCATTGCAGAAGTGTCCCGCAGAGCAGTACCACCACCAGTGCGGATCCGCCCCACAGAAAGATTCTGCCGATGACTTTGGCCATGATCACTCAGGCGGCCAAGTGCATTCCGGGGCCGACGTTGACCGGTTGGGCACGGCCGGTGGGCCGACTGCCGTTCTCCAGTCATCCCTCAATTCGTGTGCCCTCGGGAGGTCGCCATTCCATTCTCCCGATTCTGGTACCGCGGGTACCGCGGTCATCCGTAGTACGGGGGCCCTGTTGACGGAAGCCCCTCCCACCGCTGGCAACGGGGCAGATGTCGCTCGGCACTGGGTGACTGGCAACAGGTTGCAGTGGCTGGAAAGGCGATGCCGAGCCACGCCGAGACGGCGACCACGGCACGGGCTAGAACATCCGGTCAATCGCGGAGTAGCCCATTAGCAGCGCCATCAGCACCGCCGACACCCACAGCATCAAGGTCACCCAGCCCTTGGGCAAGATGCTGGTCGGCATGCGCCGGTAGCGCAGGAAAAGGGCGAAGCCCCCAATCACCGGCAGCATGATTGCTTGGGCGATGCCGCCGATCTTGACCATGAGAACCGGCTCCCGGATCCACATGAAATACAGGCAGGGAACGGTCAGCAACAGCACGACGAACAGTCGGATCGCGCGGAGACGCTTGGTGTAGTCAGATCTGTCGAACAAACCGAGCATCCCGACAAAGTCGGCCCAAACCCGGCAGTGCGCAGCGGTGGAGGCGAACACTGTCGAGTACAGGACGGCGAAGGCTCCAACCATGAAGAGCCCAAGGGACCAGCCGCCGAGCGTCTCGGTGTAGATGGTGGACAGTACGCGCACCATCTCGGATCCCTCCGGCACCAGGCCCATGCCCTTCAGGACTCCGGCGCCGAGAAAGTAGAAGGCGATCGTGGCGAACGTGTAAATCACCATCGAGAAGATCACGTCGTGCCCCATCACGCGGATCCAGCCCAGGGCCCGCCCCGTCCACGCTCTTGAGTCCTCCCTCCGGCCGGCGTATTGCGCGTAGCCCTTCTCGATGCACCAGTAGGGGTACATCACCAGCTCGGTGGCCCCGACCCCGGTGATCCCGAATGCCGCGACAGCGGTCGCCATCCCCCCTTCAGGCGGACGGAACGTCAGGCCGGTCGCGACTGCGCCCCAATCAAAGTACTGCGGAAGCTTGAACAGCAGGAAGCAACAGCTGACGGTCAGCGCGGTGAAGCTGACCACGAGGCCCATCGCGACCTTCTCGACGATCACGTATTTCCCAGCGATCAGCAGCAGCACTGTAAGCCCGGCCAGGATCCAGACGAAGGCTGTAATCGGAACGCTCGGCATCGTCCGGTTCAGGATCTCCGCAATACCTCCCAGCATCGCGCCGACCTGGAAAAGCGTGAACGTGACCATCGCGGCCCACATCCACACCAGCCAGGACACTCTCCAGCGCGGGCCGGGAACCTCGTTGAATGCCTCCAGCGTGGTCCGGCCCGTGCCGATCGCGTAGCGGCCCAGCTCGTTCTGGACGACAGTCTTCACTAGGCAGCTAAGGATGATCAGCCACAGCAGGACGTAGCCGTTTTCGGCACCCAGCACGGTGGTGGCGATCAGCTCGCCAGAGCCCACGATCGAGCTCGCAAGGATCAGGCCCGGACCAATCAGCCGGACTATTCCCGAAAGTGCGCTTGGCGCCGTGGCGACATTGTCGGGATTGAGGCGGTAGGGGTCCCGCGCGGCGCTCGCAGCCATGTTGACTCGCAATGCTAGCACAGGCCACTTGGACCCATTTGCTCCGGTTTCCCGACGGCGAACAACGGTCCGCGGGGATCCGTGCCGGTGGGCAGGCAGCCCATCTGGTTTGGACTTCCGTCCGGGGGGCTGCCTCAGCTCCGGCCCGAAAGACGGCCTTGCGGGCCCGTCAGGTCACTGTGCGTCTCGGTGGACAGGTTGGTCTAGGACCATCTGCGACGGAAAATCTGCGCCCTTCTTGCCCCCTCGGCTGCGGAGGCGCTTGTTCTGCGATCTGCCTCGAGGCGCGTTCAAGGGGATTGCCATCCCGCCCAGCTCAGTCATCATCTCGTACAGGCGCGCCTCCATATTGCTGGCCGTTTGGCCGTGGGCGGGGTCGTGAATCAGGTTCGTGGTCTCTCCGGGGTCGTGCTGCAAGTCGTACAGTTCGTCGGTGTCCCAGAGGCCGTAGTAGGTGATGTACTTGTAGCGGCTACCCCGCAGCGCGAACTGAGTCGGTGTGTGCGGGAAGTTCTTTTCCCAGTAGTAGACATAGAGGAAGTAGTCCCTCCAGTCAATATCCTCGCCCCGTGCGACGGGCAGGAAACTCTGGCCGTCCATGTGAGGGGGCTTTGCCAAGCCCATCGCATCCATCACCGTCGCGGCGATGTCGATGTTGGCGACGACCTCCTCCACAACTGTCCCGCCCGGAAAGAGTTCTCGGCATTGCATCAGCATCGGAACGCGGATGGATGTCTCGTATGCGACGCGCTTGTCAATCAGGCCGTGCTCCCCGAACATGAACCCGTTGTCGCCCATGTAGATCACGAGAGCCTCGTTCCCGATCCCCATCTCCTCGAGCTTCGCCATAACCCGTCCGATGCTGTCATCCACCGCGCTGAGCGCTTCGTTGTACCGCTTGTAGTAGCGCTCGACGTCTAGGTCGCTGTGGTAGGGAAAGTCGACGCCGTGCCAGCTGTTGCGCTGGTCGCGCAGCCAGCGCGGCTTGCCGCGGTAGTTCTCCGGCGTGTCGGCCTCACTCTTGGGTCTCTCGAAGGGCGCGTCAGATAGCGACCCCTCGTGTCGTTCGGCGGGGGTGAAGTTTGCATGGACGGCCTTGTGCGACAAGTAGAGGAAGAAAGGCTTCTCGGACGGGCGTTGCTGCGAGAGCCAATCAATCGCGTAGTCGGTAAGCTCGTCGGTGATGTAGCCCTGCTGCTTGACGCGCTCTCCGTTGACGTTCAGCGTGTAGTCCGGGTTGGGTGGGAGGTAGTGGCCCTGCCCGCGGAAGCTGACCCAGTGGTCAAAGCCTGGGCGGGGCGAGTCGTCGGCCCCGCCCATGTGCCACTTGCCGACGAACGCCGTAGCGAAGCCTGCCTTTTGCAGGTACTGCGGAAAGAACAGAGTTCCCTCTGGGACCATGCGGTTGTTGTCGATGACCCTGTGCCGGAATGTGTAGAGCCCTGTCAGGATTGAGGCGCGGCTGGGAGAGCAGAGGGACGTGCCGACGAACGCGTTCTTGAGATGCACCCCGTTGCTGGCCATGGCATCCATGTGCGGGGTCCGAGCGAACTGGTGGTCCATGAAGGACATCGCGTCATAACGGTGATCGTCGGCGAGGATGAACACCACGCTTCGCGCCGTGGCTCCCGGGAGCTTCTTTGCCTCCACGGTGTCCGGCACGGGAGTGACTGCTGCCATCGACGAAATGGCCAACACAAGCAGGGCTGTTGGGAAGCGGGCTGACATGTGGAACATCCTACCGGAGCCCAGTGCAGAGGCTTCTAACAGTCACCTGGGCAGATCGCCGGCCTTGGGCAACCCCCCCTGATCCTGGGACGTCTGTACAATCAGGTCAAAGCATGCGAGGGACAATCTCGACCCGGATTCTTGTGGCTCTTGGCGCGCTGGCGCTGGTCTGGTCAACAGGAGTGCCGCCGGCTGCGGCCGCGGTTGATGTCCAACAAGTCATCGAGAGCTTCATCGACAAGGAGACTGAGTTCGCCAAGGCGCGCGAAATGTACACCTATCGCCAGAAGGTCAAGATTCTGGAGTTTGCCTCCAGCGGCTCTGTTCGGGGCAAGTTCGAGCTCACCCAGGACATTCTGTTCGGAGAGCGCGGAAAGCGGCTCGAGCGGGTTGTCTTCGCCCCGCCGTCAACCCTCCAGAACCTGATCCTCACGCCCAATGACATGGAGGACCTGCGCAGTGTCCAGCCGTTCGTCATGACCCGCGAGAATGCCCACGAGTACCGCATCGACTATCTCGGAGAGCAACAGGTCGACGAGATCGAGACTTATATGTTCTCGGTCAAGCCCAAGTCCATGATCAAGGGCAAGCGATACTTCGAAGGCCAGATCTGGGTTGACCAGTTGGGCCTGCAGATCGTCAAGACGTACGGCAAGGGCGTGGGAATTCTGGGCAGGAAGAATGATGAGCAGTTTCCGAGATTTGAGACCTATCGTGACCAGGTTGACGGCCACT